>NZ_JBRAKS010000037.1:0-17436 GCF_052745115.1 Candidatus Jordarchaeum sp. | reverse complement strand
AAATAACGTACAAGTTTAAGGCACAATGTAGTCGACTGTGAAAAAATGAATAATGTTTAGTTTTTAAAGCGGCAAAGTATATGATATTTTAGCAAATAGTTTATTGGGTATAGGGTATAAGGGTATAGGGCTTGATTTCTTTATTATTTGATACAAACGCCCTTGAAGAAAGTATAGCAGAATGTGCCTTCAGGAGATTCTGCCACTTTGTGCAAGTCTTGGATTCCCTTATCCCAGGATGCTTTGTCTATCATCTTTAACTCTAATGCTTGTTTTTTTACTCCCTCAACCATTGCTATTATTGTTTTTCTTACGAATCCATCCACCAGTTCGGGTTTGCTGGAATCCACATAAACCATGCGTGGGGAGACACTAATATTTTTTAAATTTGCTTTGTTTAACAAGAGGTATAGTTGGCGTCCTATAAGAGAATTTGCTTTCAAGTGTGCTTGTACCCGAATTAAGCACTGCCAGACTTTTAAGGCTTCAGGACTCTCAGGATAGAAATAGCATGAGCCATGGTCACCCTCTATTACTGTAAAGGAACCCCCGGTTTTCAATACTTTCCTTAATTCTGTCAGCGCCTTGACTGATTCTTGAAGATGTTCGAGCACAAAACAAACAAATACATGGTCAAAGCTCTCTTCCTCAAAAGGAAGATTGAAGATATTTGCTTGCTGGAAATGTACATTTGATATTTTTTCTTTTTCAATTAAGTTCCTTGCTTTTTTAATTGAGTCCGGTGAAATGTCTATTGAAGTGAATTCGGCTTCAGGACTATTCTTTGCTAAAGTGATGGTCTGTGCTCCCACACCGCAACCCGCTTCCAAAACCTTACTTCCCTTTGGATAAAAAGTATCTTGGTGTAAGAGCTCTTTGAGTGTATTAGCTTGATCATATAATCTTTCTGTTTCACGTTCCGAGTAACCGTGTACATAATTCTTTCCCATGGTGCTACTATCTCCCCTATTTATGGAATAACAACTAAAGTAAGCGTGTTTGAAAAATTATTTATAAAGGTATCAATAAAACCGACCAGTCTATAAAAATTCAGGTGGATCTTCTTAGCCTTTTTGTGTTATTTTTGAATTTTTAATTTTGGTAACTCTTCTTTTTCTATCCCCGCAATAGTTTTGGCTAGTTTCTTTTTGTACTCCATGTCCACTAATCTTTCAATCATGATTCTCTGTGATTGAGGTGAGCCTGCGCCGTGCATAGATTCGGTTCGATATCCAACGGATCCGAGTCCCATCGAAATGTTCTCTATGAGCCTGAGCATGCGTAGCCTGTTTTCTGTTGGGACTTCACTAATGCCTTTCAGGTATTTGTCCACATACTTTCCAATTTGAGGATTTTTGAAATCCTTCTCTGATGGCGCAGTCACCAGCAGACCACCAGCAATATCTTCCGCCAATCGGACAATTTCGTAAGGAAATCGGGTTACGTTATGCTTGCAAATGTTTGCCAACAGAATGTCTACTATAAAAGTTCCTGAGGGCGTTCTACTTCCCGCAGCTGAGCACGCTATTCCGCAAGAATATAATGTTTCGTTTAGGTGATTCATTTCAACGATCTTATCCTTTATGCCCGATGCCTCTGCCACTCCATTATATTCGGCGATGTTGGCTGCTGCACCTATTAGTACGTCGCCTACTCCTGTTTTGCATCCTCCATAGCTTTGCCTGTGATATGCTGAGAAGTTGTCCACGAGTGGCCATGCGAACTCGTACTCCCCACACATAAAAACTCTCTCCGAGGGCACAAAGACATCATCAAAAATAATCATCGCCTCTTGTCCGCCATATTTCACATTTCCCATATCATACTCTACGCCTTCTAGTTTTCTCAAGTCGCATGATTGTCTGCCGTAGATGTAAATCAGTCCTTCGGTGTCGCTTGGAACTGCGAATGAAACAGCATAATTCTTATCATCCTTGCGCATCGTTCTGGTAGGCATCACAATTACTTCATGAGAATTCACTGCACCGGTTTGGTGAACCTTGGAACCCCTAACCACAATACCGTCATCCCGTCTTTCAACAATCCTTAGGTATAAATCTGGATCTGCTTGTTGACTTGGTCTAAGTTTTCTATCTCCTTTGGGATCCGTCATGGCACCGCAACAAATTAGATCATTTTCCTGAACATGTTTCAAGTATTCAATGAATCTCTGGTAGTATTCGGTCCCCAGTTTTTGATCCATTTCAAATGTTACTATTGAGAGAGCGTTGAGGGAATCCATTCCCACGCATCGCTGAAAACAGGTACCCGTCTTTCGGCCCAGTAACCTCAATAACTTCACTTTTTTAACTAGGTCTTCCGTACTTTGATGTATATGGGTAAATCGATTAATGGTGTCTCCCGTGATGTGAGATTTTGCGGTCGCAATATCCCGATGTCTTGAATCGTTTGCGACATCGTAGGTAGCAGCAACAGAATTAATTGATGGCCTGATGACCGGATGATCAACTGGATTTTTTACCTCCTCTCCGAATAAATATACAACCATTTTTCTTTTACGTAGGCTTTCTATATACTCCTCGCCTGTTTTTATCAATTTTTTAACCACCACCGACTATTTCAGTTAAACTATTTTACAAATAATTAATAAATAAATTGTGATATGCTACTATAAATTTTTAAATTAGTTTTTTACTAATACAGTTATTACCGTTTACCAAATGTGAATAAATAAATAATAAGTTTGCTGGGAGGCGTTTTTTGGAGAAAGAAATCCTAGCTACTGTTAATTCGGTTTTGAGCGATGTTAGTTTATTGACTCTGGATCGAATTAATGCGTTAACAAAGGGTCATGGTGGTTTGAATATTGCTGCTCTCAGCTCTGCAAACGCTATTACCAATGAGATTCTACGTGGTGAAAGTATACAGTTATTGTACATCAATGCTCCAGAACTACCGGTTGACCGAGTGGTTAAAATTGGAGTTGAGGCAGCGAAGGAAGCGGGTGCATGTCCAGCTAACGCGGCGTTAATTACGGCAACCATTCTTTACCTGGCAGGAAGCCAAGCCCGGGCGGGAACTCCCGCGGCTAATAGAAAATTGGGTGCCTTAGCCAGAATTGTTGCAGGAGCGGATAGGGGTGGAGTGATAAATATTCCAACACCTAAAATGGGTAATCGATTGACAGGGTTTCCGGCTGTGAAGGCCCTCTATGATGCTGTAAAAGAAAAGAAGCTTACTCAAGTAGATGGTAGAACCCTGCCTATGGGAGTTGCGGGAGGAGCGGTCTTGGGCCATGCCCGTCTTGGGGAGGATATCGTTTTTCCAGAGATAGCGGAGAACGGAGCGAGGATAGCGACTAAAGCCATGATGGATGCTTATGCCGGTGTGGGTCTTCCTCCCTCTCAAATGATTTGTGCGATACTAGGTGCGGCGGCGGTTCTAGAAATTGTTCACCCGGATGCCTTTATGGGTGAAATGTATGGACCATTCGGAACCGATTCAGCCTATCTCGTGGGTAAGAGTGCTGCCGAAACTGCTGGTCTTCCGTCTAAACTTCATCTTAAGGGTACGAATGAGGAGTTCGACACGGCAAAGCTTGTGGGAAATTTCGGATTAATCTTGAAGGATATTGGGGCCCCTACGGTTGTGGGAATGATTACTTTCAACGATTTTATGTGGGGTTTCCAAGAATCCGATATGGGTTTGCTTGTTCCAAACGCTCCTGGTCCAATTAATCCTCCTCTAATGCATGTCCCGATACAGGACATTGCCCCAACTCTTAGAACCCTGATTAAAAATGGTGGGGACGAGTATAAGACAGCAGACATGATAGCGGGATACATTGGTGCGATGTCTATGGATCCCGAAAGTAGACATGTGGCCATGTATATTACAGCCAGGAAGGCAGAGGAGGTAAGAAAGGGCCCAATTACAAGTTCTATGATTCTGGCTACTCAAGGAGTGACACTGAATGCGGTTTATAGAAGGGCGAAGAAGGTTTATGAGGAAGTAAGGACGGGTAAGGGTGTTAAGGAGATTGCTAGGTCTTTTGACGAGGAGAAGAAGCTTAAGGCTGAGAAGCGGGGTTCGGAGCTTTTCTCAATGGGATTTGGTACCAATGTTGAAGTTAAATTGACGGAGATCCGACCCCAAGCTAGAAGGACTGAGGAATTTACCAAGGATTACTGGAGTTTCGACGCCTACATAGACGCCGAGGTAAATATAGGGGAAAACAAATTTAAGATGGAAGGATTGCTGGATAAGGTGGTTCCCGACGCGGTTTTAAATAAGAAAACGGAATTAAATCAAGCCATATGGGCGGCTACCGTGGTCATGCAGGAACTGATGTATAGTGGAAGCAGCATCCTGAACATAGTGGTGCCTGCGGTTATGGGGGCGTGTATGGGTTTGAATGATAAAGAGGCTGCGAAGCAGGCTAAACAGGGGGCTTATTTAAATAACACGGTGCCCAGTGCCAGCAAAAGAGCTCAAGCAGTTGCCAGAAGAGCCAAGAGATTGATGAAGGAACTGGAGGACTACGATTTTTTCAAATATCCCATTTTTTGGTGATTCCTATGCTCATAATGGTGAATGTGGACAACATTAGTGGGGAAACAGCCTCGTACGTTATTGAGGGTGTAATTGAAAAGGGAGCATATAACGTGCATGTTGTTCAGGCTTTGACAAAGAAGAGAAGATTAGAGTACCTGTTTTTCGTGGAAGTTGAGGAGCGACATTTCGAGGAAGTCTCATTATTTCTGTTCAGTGAGCTTGGAACACTAGGACTGAAGATTTTGGAGTCCAAACATGTTAAGTTTGATTACGAACAGGAAACCGTGAACATAAACCTAAAGGGAAGAAATCTGGAGGAAAGAATTAGTGTTAAGGTTATTAAAAACAAGGAGGGAAAAACACTCTCCGTGTGTGCCGAGTTTGAGGATGTGGCGAAAATAGTAAAAAGGCTGGCGAACCAAAACATTAACATTCCTTTAAGGAAACTAAAAAAAGAAGTCGAAATCTCAGCCCTGAAAGAAGAAAAAGACATAGACATAAATCAATTGCTCTAAAGAAAAGATTTAGGAGCTTGGAGGCCTTGACTAGTTTCGAAATTTTTGAAAAGCTGAAAAAAGCGGTTATTGATTATGATGAGAAAGAAGCAATAGAGACAGCGACTAAAATTGTTGAACAAAAGATGGACATTATAGCGGCTATCGAAACCTTGGGAGAGGGTATGCTTGAAATAGCCAAGAAGTATGAAAATTCTGAAATATTTTTACCCGAACTACTATTATCCTCAGACACCATGTATACTGCCTTAAATATTCTTGAGCCCCACATTAAAATAATTAAAAAGTATATAAAAAAGAGGATTGTAATTGGGACAATTGAGGGTGATGTTCACGATATTGGAAAGAATATTTTGAAAACTATGCTTACCGCTGCAGGATTTGATATCATAGACCTTGGAAGAGACGTTCCCATCGATAAGTTTGTTTCAGAGGTTGAGAAGCAGGGTGCAGACGCGGTGGCAATGAGCACTCTTATGACCGCAACCATGGTTAACATGGAGCGAGTGGCGAGTATGCTCTACGAGAAGGGCCTCGCACCTAGGGTCAAGATTGCCGTGGGGGGCGCTCCTGTGTCGGGGGAGTTTGCTGATGATGTGGGTGCTCACATTTACGCCACTAATGCTATGGATGCTGTAGAACTCTTCAAAAGGCTATTGAGGTGAACAATGTGGGGAAGATGAGTCATTTTGAAAGAATGTTTAGCGCTATTGTTGATGAGCCTGTGGACAGACTTCCTGCTTTTCCCATGGTTTGTGGTTTGAGTAGGAGGCTTGTAGGGGCTACCCATAGGGAGTATAGTACGGATGCCAAAGTTGCAGCAAACTCGCTTCTAGCAGCTCAGAAAAAGTTTGACATGGATGTCATACCGTTACTTATTGACCTGTCTGTTACCGCGGGAGATTTTGGGGCGAAGGTACGCTTCCCCGAGGAGAACACACCCATGGTAGAAGAATTCCTAATAAAGAGTGTTGAAGACTACGAGAAACTTGAGGCACCGGAAATCCCTGGGGAAAGAATGAAGCACCAGATTGAGACCACAAAACTAATAATGGAAAAAATTGCAGGACAGGTGCCCTTCTCGATCCTTGTTGAAGGCCCACTACTTGTTCTAACTCAGCTCGCCGGTACCGAAAGAGTTCTCAAAGACATAAAAAGAGAGCCCAAAGCTGTTAATAGAGCCCTAGAATTAATAACAGAAGCCCTTGTTGAGTATCTAGAATGCTACCCCGATGGGGGAGGTGTTGGTGCAATATGCATGGATTTTCTATGGGGCAACCGTTCAATCATGAGTGATGATGATTACCGAAAGCTTGAGGGAAAGTACGAGCCGAAAATAAGGAAGAAAATCCTTGAAAAGGGATACATGTATAATATTCACAACTGTGGCGAGTCCCCTATGCTCGACATTCAAATTAGAGAATATCAGTGTCCCTTCTACAGCCTAGCAACATACTCTGACAGGGGAGAAAACCGCTCAATCTCAAAAATAGTAAAGGAATATAGTAATGACGCCCTGATAGTAGGCTCCCTAGATACCCAGTTATTCACCTTTGGAACCGTGGAAATGGTACAGAAAGCCACACGAAACTTTATGGAAGAAGTTGCAAAAGCTCTAAAAGAATCAGGTCACCGATCTAAATTCGTTATTTCAACTGGCTGCGAAATCTCGCCTTCAATTGAAACCAAACTAGATAATGTCACTGCTATGATGGAAATAGTGAACAAGTATGGACCTAAAATTCAAGAAAAATTAAACAAGTGAAACTAATATTAGAAATATGTCCCAGTGAATTCTGTATAGTTGAAATTGAACAAAGCTTATTAATTTAATAGTGTTCATTTTTATTTTACTCTATATACTATCATGTGGGGGGCACCACCCCTTCAGCTCGGAAAGAGGAAAAAGGGAATCTAAACAAAATACTGAATGATTTAAAAATCTCTAATCTTACATTCTTTCACAGTCTATCCATCTAAGCGTTTTTATAAATTTCTCTAAAAAGTGTCGAAAGTCGGAGATCATTTTAATCTGATGGAAGGTGAATAATTTGCCGAAGGAAATTATAAGAGATTTAGACTCTTACTTAAAAGAGGTTAACTCAGCCCCATTCGCTAAGTTTATGGGTTTTAGAATTATTGAAATGTCTGAGGGCTTGGTGAGAGGGGAGATGGTGACCAGTGAAAGTATGGTAAACCAGTTTGGTGGAGTTCATGGGGGAGCGATAATGGCTTTCGCTGATTATTTGTTTGGAGTTGTTGCGAACATGTTTGATAGGCTTTCGGTGGCAATCGACTTTACTATAAGCTTCTTTAGCCCCGCTGATCCGGGGGTCAAACTTTTCGGGGAGGGCAGAGTTCTGCGTAAGGGGAAACGTCTAGTAAATGTGGAATTAACCGTGATTAATGAAGAAAAGAGAATTATCGCAAAGGCATTGGCGACAGCCATGTTTGTCTAACGAAATATGCTTTTTGCTAACTATTTTTTTAGTGAATTAAGATTTAGGTGTTTAGTATAACTTCTCAAAATAATTGTATCCAGTTCCAAATAACTAAAGATGAAAGAAAAATTGATAATATAAACGAGAGGCCAATTGCGAGTTGCGAGTTTATTTTATAAAGAAAATAGAAGCATAATAAAACGGTTATAGTAGTCACTGCTTTGAATATTTCAGCAAAGCCAATACTAAACATAAAATTTGCGATTGGATTTAATTCAATAAAACCGTTGGCTAATGCTACTTTTGTTTCCACCAAATCCAGAATATTTAGACCCACAAATATTGAAGAGAAAATTAGAACCATTTTTTTGTTTGATTGCAATTTTTTCTCATCAAGAATTTCGTAGACAGACTTCATACGCTTTCATCCCTATCTTTCCTTGGAAGATAATTACACATCGCGGAAAGAAGTCTATATTTTCCATTCCCCACTCTTTATGGGGGTATTCTTAGGCAATTACTCTCATTTAAAATATTTATAATCTTCCAATTTTACGAAAAATCGCCTATTAAAATTAAATAAATTAATAAAAGCGATTTAGTGGAGTTTTTAAGCAAATATCTACTAAAACTAGTAGATTACTTATTTTGAAAAGAAAAAGGATAGCGGAAATTTACTTTACTATTTGGAAGTTTATACTATGAAGCGTAAGCAGTTAATTGAAAAACTAATGGATGATGTGGAAAGAAATAAGGGTAAATGGAATTCTAAAGGAATAGCCATCATTAACATTGAAAACTCCATAATTGGAATAAGGGGGAAAGTATCCGAAGAGTGTATCGAACATTATTTGAAATTTCCAATATCGGAAATGCATGAAGGCGACAGCATACACAATGGCAACAGCTTCCTTATGAGGGTAACAGAAAAAACAGCAGTAATAGTGGTACTTGGCGAAGAACATTTTGCCAGACTATCCGCAATAAACCTGAGGGGAAGAATATCTGCCCTCCATGATTTTTACCTACTGGATTTAGATGAGAAACAAAGCGAAAAAATACTGGAAAAAGGCACCCCAAAAGAATCAAGTTCAATTTTAGGAGACACTTTAAACAAAATAAAGAGCGGGGAAATAGCAGCAGATATAGCGATAAATGAATGGCTAAACAGCTTCATAAACAAAGTAAGAAACAAAACAGAACCAGAACATTTAGAAGCATAAATTTATTGGATAATGAGTTCACAATTCTTTCTACAAATAATTTTTAAAAACAGGTTATATTTAGTTAAGATTTTTTGGAAAAATTAGGGTTATTTGCTTATGATTTTAGGTAACGATAATATTTTTTCTTAAGATAATTCCGTTTATCTGGATCGAGGCCTATAAATAATTCAGATATTATACTTCGATTTGCCAGGTAAATTTTCCTGAAACTTTCACCCACTTCTTTTAGATTATCTGAAGAATTCATTTTATTGATTATGATTGGTAGAAGCTCTTCTGCCAAATTTGTATCAAAAATCGCTATTCCACCAAAACAGTTTCCTATGAGATTTAAGTTATTTGAGTTTCTCAATTTTTCAATTATTTTTTTGAGAGTGAGAAAACATTTTTTAGAGTTTATTTTTTGAAGGATTCTCAGTAAATTCCCTATATTATGCGGGTTTCTGGTTTTTTCTAATTTTTCTATAATTAGATTTTCATCTAGACTTTCTAGAATTTGTTCAGCAATTATTTCTGAAGAGGTCTTAAGGAAATGCAGGCACTCAACATAATCACGAAACCTATTAGATTGTGCTAAATTTTTAATCAGTTTCTTTTTATCCAATCCCTCAACAATGAGGGCTGCCAGTTTTATTATACTATAATCTTGAATTGTCTTAAGGCTATTGGAGTTGATTAACCGTGTGGAAAAATTTTGGCCAATGATCTGATTTAGGCAAAGCATCATTTCCTGGAGGTTTTTAGATTCGTCGATTTTTTTACACAAGATAGGTACTAGTCTCTCCGCGGTGCTTGGGCTTAAACTATTAATTCTTTCGATAAATTTTCCAATTTCTCTAAAATTATTAGATTTTTTAATCATTTTTCCAAAATTTGTAATACTTATATTTTTATCATCCAAAAAGGGTAGATTTTCTACACTAATCGGCTTCTCATATCGAAAAGAGTCTTCAGGATCAGAAAAAAAGTTAGAGGCATAATACGGTTTATTTTCAATCTCATCAATGATATCAATAACTTCTCTTATACTCTGAAGTTTGTTTAGTTTCATCGTCAAACTGGTTCTGTGAGTCATTTAGAATTACTCCAATCATTAATATTTGCTTGAATCATTTATCCTCTCTATTAATTTCTTCCTTACTTTAGGCAGGTTGACAACAGTTATAGGTAGTCTTTCCACACTTTTAATTAGCCCTTCTCTCAGTTTAATGTTTATTTTTTTCGCTTCCTCGTTAAGATAGTTCCAATCAAGTTTTTCTATTAAATGATACAAAACTACAGCAATGTCTGCCATGTCTCTTTCCCTTCCAGCAATCAGCTTTACTAGAATAAGGTCTTCCGGTGATATGCATCTTAATTTTCGGTCCTCAAAAACCACAGTTAAAGCCCGCTCTATTAGTTGCTCCACGGGGATTCCTCCAATTTTTTCGGTATAAACATCGATGTCTCCTTTTTCCGGGTGTTTTAATTCATGTTTCTCCAAACGAGAATTATAAACATAAAAGTAACCCATCTCTTCAATCTTTTCCTTAAGTTTCCAAAGATCTGTCTTGAGGACCGCTGCGTCTACATCGTGTGTTGTTCTGTATCGAGCTATTTGAATAAGAGCCCATGCACCCACCAGAGCATACCTTGCATTAGATTTTTGACAGGAGAGAAGAAAGTCATCAAGCAACGACATCGGTAAGCTCCTCCGGAACTGTTAAAAATATTCTCTCGCCCAAGCTCCTAGAAATAACCAAGGAATCTAGTAGCCCTCGCCCCATTAACGAAAGTCCTTCAAGAAATACCCTTTTTCGCGAAACACATTTTACTCCATTTATACTTATAGTTTGAGGAATTGAGCGAACAGAAAATAAAACGACATCAGCAAGCCCTCTCTCAAAGCTTTGACTATACCCGCTCTCCCTTAAGAGTTGAATCCAATTTTTTATGTCCTTTTTCTGTATATATACGAAACAAGCTGAGGGAGTTTGATAACCTGTATATAGGTAAGCCGCGGTTTCTGATGCAATTGCGCAATCCAAGCCCTTGGATTCGGATATCTCCATTATAGTTTGAACATGAGACTCCCAACCTTTAGGCTGTTTGGTTTTTAAAAGAATTCTGTCCAGCATTTGGTGTTCGACATGGATTACTCCTACAACAATTTCAAATTTTTGTCTTAGCAGCAAGACCGCTTTTTCTGAAAGGCGGAGCTCCCTATTTCTAACCGTTACCCAGCCTCTTTGTTCCAATTCTCCTATCCTCCGGTACATTGTAGACAGGGAAATCCCAATCAATGAGGATAACCCTCGAATACTCCCTGTTCCCTCATGCAGGTAAAAAAGGATAGAAAATTCTAAATCATCCAAACTTTTCACCAAAAATGATATAAAATAAGGAAGATTTAAGGCTTTTTATTTCTAATAATGGAAAAAATTACAAATCGCGAAACCTACATATTTTATTAACAAACTAAATCCAATACACGAACCTTATCTAAGACTTTTATTACACATAGAAAACCAAACACTAACTTATATTTGCAACAGATAAAGAAATAAAGAAAAATAGGAAAAGAATACAAATAATTAATAGTTAGCTATTGCAATATGGTGTAATTTTTATGATAGACTAATTGAGGTGCAAAAATTGGAAAAGTCAAAAAAAGAACTCTTGGATAAGGCTTTTAAGCTGGGTGAAAAATACGAAAAGGAAAACACGGGATGCGCCCAAACCGTAATTGCAGCTATTTTTGATACTTTAGGTATTTGGAATGAGGATGTGTTTAAGGCTGCAAGTGGATTGGCAGATGGATTGGGACTAACTGGGGACGGAGCCTGTGGGTCTCTAGTAGGAGCCTCTATGGTGATAAGCTGGTTGTATCCTAGGGAGAAAAAAAATTTTAAGGATATGATGGCACCTATGAAAGCCTACGCCTTAGTTAAGAAACTGCATGACCAGTTTGTGGAAATTTATGGAACCTGTAGATGTTACGATGTTCAAAAGAAGCTTATGGGCAGAACCTATAACCTATGGGATCAAAAAGAACTGAATGAAGCCTTTTCTTCAGGCATGATGGAACACTGCTCAAAAGTGGTTGGTAACGCAGCCAGACTTGCTGTGCAAATAATCCTGGAAGATAAAGAAAAACAATAGATACGGGCTTTGAAATATTTTAACCCATTTTTCGCACATTTGTGGATCTTATAGTGGGACTTGTAGCTTTTTCAGGTTTAAAACCCTCACCCAACGGGGAATCTTAGTATCCCGTTTTAGAAGTTTTCACAAATACGCTTTCGGTGTTGGGAAGGACTCAAAGTTGAAAAGAACTTCGCAGAATCTGCGAAAAATGGGTTTTAAATAATTCTTTCAGGGAATATGCTTCAAAACTGGAATAATGATTTCAAATAAGTATTAAATATCGTAACTAGGTGTGGTTATATCTTTACCCGTTTTCTTTGAAAAATGTCAAAGTAGAAGACAGCAACTTCCTGACTAGTATGTTAAATTTAATCTAGAATCAAGCTTTTGAGTGTCCTAATGAAGCTTTAAAATTGCTTGAGCTTATTACTTTTTTGAAATTTTATAACGGGAGAAAATCTTATTTCTAAAGGAAAAATTCCTTGTATTGTGTTGTGGGGATCCTCGGGCAAGAGTGAAAAGGGTAGAGGAAGGGTGATATAGTCCACAAATTTTGGTTTTGGGAACTAGTTTTTATAAGGTATATTTATATTTTTAACAATAATAAACCCATTGAAGTTTAGGGGTTGTACAAGTTTGTCGTTTGCTTGGGAGATACCAGTACCTACTTATGTCACCTTGGTGTTTATAATAATACTTTTGGTAGCTTTTGTTCTGATTGCCACCGATAGATTTGATAAAACACTGGTAGTATTGGTTGGTGCTGCTTCTACCATTGCTGCGGGCAAAATTTTCTCTGTTATTTATTCATGGGTGCCGGTTGCAAATCAATTTATTTCTGGTGTGCCACACGAGCTACTGTTTTCGGATCATGAGGTTTTTACGGAAATGATTAATTGGGAAACCATATTCATTATCGTGTCTGTGACTATTATTGCGGTTGTTGTTGAACGTTCTGGTTTATTTGAGTACATTTCAATCCGGGTTGTGCAGTTTAGTGGAGGCGATTTGAGAAAACTGTTTTTGTATCTCTGTTTAATCACGTTAGTTCTCTGTATGATTTTGGGCAATGATCCCGCCTTCATACTCATAGGTGCTCTAACCATCGTGGTTGCACACACCATGGAGAAAAATCCCATACCTTATATTATGGGTGTTGTAATCGTAGCTAATACATCGGGGGTATCGACCGCCGTGGCGAGTTTTGTAAATATTCTCGTTACCTCGTTTTATGGTTATGATCCATTTTTTTCCTCTCCTATCCCACCTTTGTGTTCCTAGGTTTACCATTCGCTTTAATTACCACTTTCATAGCAATCGCTTTTTTCCTAGTGTATTTTAGAGGAGACTTCGGAAAACCAAAGGATCGGAAAATCCTGCTGGAGATGAAGGCGCGGCTGGAGCAGTTTGACCCTGCCTCGGTGATACAGAACCGAGAGCTTTTTCGAAAAACAAAATATCTACTTGTGGCAACCATTGGGGGATTTGTGGTAGGCGGAGTTGTAGGAGTCCCTTTCTACTTAATCGCATTGATTGCTGCTGGAGCATTCTTGGTGGCGGACATTAAAGAGTTCAAGAGCAACGTTATGAAGGTGGACTGGAAACTGATCCTATTTTTTGTGGGCATCTTCATAATAATTGGTGGCGTCAGTAGCACTGGTGTACTGAGAAGTCTTGGTGAAACTTTAGGTTATTTGACCCAAGGAAACAGCTTCAACACGTTGAGTGTTTTAATGATGTTCTCAGGTATCCTGGGGGGACTACTTGACAACATTTCAGTCACTACTACCCTACTCTATGTGGTGCCTTTCTTATCAAACACGGCCCTTGTATCCGAGAGACTAATTATATGGTCACTTATTTATGGAGCTAATATGGGAGCTAATTTAACACCCATAGGGGGAATACCTAACATTATTGCGTATTCGATGTTGGAGGATGAGAATATCGCCTTTGGTTGGAAAAAGTTTTTAAAGATTAGTGTACCAATAACCCTAATCACTCTGGTAAGCGGTATTTTGATGCTTGAACTATTCAATTTGGCGCTTGGTTGGAGCTACTTTGAAGAGATGATTTTAGGCATGCTAATACCTTGGGGATAACAAGTAGTCTTTGCGAGAGTGCTCCGCATAGTTAGGTTAATAATGGTTTAGGCGAATATAAAGGGTGGTGGGTGTTCGTGGCTTTTAATGACCGGATAGCCCGAATCCACAAACTTGAGGATATGATGGAGTACTCCTTTAAAACTCTTAGGGAACTCTATATTCCCAGAATAGGCTCAATCGTACTTCTCATTGGTACTACAGAGGAATCTGAGCTTGCTGTTGATTTTTCTTCTCGGTTGGCGACCAAGTTTGGAAGCAAGGTTAAGATTTTGGCTTCAAGAAGAATATTTGGTAATGAGGCTAAGAAGAAGGCGGATATATATACTAGAAAGTTGAAGGATAAAGGTATCAAAGAAGTTGAGGAGATAGTGACCAGTGAACTTAACCTGGAGGCGGTCAGAAAGTTAATTAGGGAGATGCCTAGGGAGGAGAAAGGCTGGGTTACCAAGGTTGAAAGTTTTGATCTTATAGTTTTTCCTATGCCGTTAACTGAAGGTGTTGAACCTCATTATAGCTTTGAGGAGAAGGAGTTAGCCTACGTGGAACTGATTCGCTTTATAGTCCGAAATTATGCGAATCCGGTTCTGCTAGTTAAGAAGACCCCATTTGACGTAATGAAAATTTTTGGTTCCATTATGCTGGTCATATTTGATATAGATGAGATGTACCATGTGGTTCCAATTTCTTTGGCAGTAGCTGATCCTGATGCGGAAATCATGCTTAGCTACTCTGTAGATGAGGCTTTTCTGGAATCTATGAAGAAAACAGTGCACGAGCTTGGCGGGGAAGTTGTGGAGGTTGAGTGCAAGTTGAATAGTTTTGCGGCGGAAAAGGTTGAAAGGCGAATGGAGGAGATAGAACCCAAAATCGCTAAGATGAAATTTAAAGTTTCTCACACTCTGACTTGTGGCGAAACAATCTCCACACTACAATCTCTGACCGAGGATAAAGGTATGGGATTACTTGCGGTAACGGGATATGGTTTGTCGAGATTGGTGGAGCCGGACATAATTAAAATAGTACAAGAAATTAATAGGCCTATACTCCTCATTCCTTCAAGTTTAATGCGAAAAACGACTAATTAGTAAAATTTTGGAGCCAAATAAAAACGTTTTACTGCGTTATTAGTTCCCACTCAAATGAGGATTAGAAATCTTCAAGATTTTCCGTGACGATTTTCTTCTCTAGATTTGAATAATTATTTAATTTATATTCTGTATTTGAAGGAATAGTTTTAAATATTTAATATAGTAATAAGCAATAAGATTTGGACTTTGTGAGGAGCGGGTTAATCTTGTCTTCTTCTGAACTGGAGTTGGAAAAGGGCTTATTTCTTTATGAAAGAGGCTTAGAGTTGGTTGAGCAGGAAGCCTGGAACGAAGCATTACTACGCTTTGAGAAAGCTTTAGATATTTTTGAGAAAGTAGGTTCTGAGGTTGAGATTAGCTCCTGCTTGAAGGCATTAGGGAAGATTCATGGTTTCCTTGGAAGGTGGGTCAAAGCCTCTGAGTATTTTGAGAGGGATCTGGAAATCCAGAAGCGTATAGGAAATGAGCAAGAAATCATGGAGGATATGGATAATCTGATAAGCTATTATACGAAAAGCTTCAACTTTGAAAAAGCCATATCTCAGTTAGAACAAGTGCATAGCATTTTTGAAAAATCAAAGAAACACCAGGAAGTAGTACATGTTAAGAGCTGTTTGGGACAAATTTACGAGACAATGGGAGAATGGGACCAGGCACTAACTAATTATAAAATGGCTTTCGAGCTGGGAGAAAAATTAGATTTACCAGCCACTATTAAGCTTCACACCAAAATACGTGAATTAATAAACTGGAAAAATAGGGGAGGAAGAGTTCCTACATCACATGAAACCCAGTTATCCCCGGTTGAGGTTCGAACCGTGGGCGGTGTACAGGTAGAACCCAGAATGGAGCATTATGCTGAGGTTCTAAGCGATTTAGATGAATTGGGTAAAAAGAAAATTTTGGGGAGGGAAGAAGAGGAAATTGAATCGGCTCAGGCAAAAATTTGGGTTCCTGTAAGGGAAATTCCTCTAGAGGAGCTGAAGCTCTACTTGGATATAGTGTATCCGGAAACCTTGGAGACAAATAAAGAATATTTCTTGAGGGTGGTTCTGGGAGAGGAAATTAAAAGTTCTAGAGAGATAGGATTACTAAGTTTAATTAGAGAGAAAATTGGTAACTTTCCAGTTGAGGTGCTTTTAATAGCTCCTGGTTTCGACATTGTTGAGCCACGTAAAAAACTTGAATTTCTTTCAGATAAGGAATTAAAACCTCTAATATTTGGATTGATTCCGAGAAATATTGGGAAGTGTCAATTTTCTCTCGAGTTTTACCATATTGGAAGAATGCAACTTAAATTATTGTTAAATGTTTTTGTTAAGAAAGAAAACATGGAGGTTTTCACTTCTAGGAAAAAAATTGAGCTACCATTATACTCAGATTTGGAACTAGACGCGACACTAAGAATTCATCGTTTACAAAATAGATTTTATTTCCATCTCTTCACTAGGCATACTTCTGATTTGACTTCGGAAGATATATTATTTAGTGAGAGTGAACTTGACGAGATTACTTGGAACAGACTGCAACTGCAAATGAGAAACCTTACTTTCGATGAAGAACACCCTCAGAGAGCAATGACTATTCTCAACGAGATAGGTAGAAAGGTGTACAATTTAATTCCAGAAGGAATAAAGAAGACAATAAACCATCTCAACCCCCGATATCTTCTTATTGACACAGAAGATCCTTTTGTACCCTTTGAGCTGGCTTACGACGGACAGGACTTTCTCTGCCTCAAATACTGTTTGGGAAAAAGAATTCTTAGTGAAAACGCAAACTTTGAGGCACCACCAATTCGAATAGGGGACGATAAATTAAAAATAAAACTCATAATAGCTGAGCCAGAGCCAGAGAGGATACTCCCAGAAAAAGAGTTTCTGATAAGTGTGGGAGCAAGTGGACTGTTAAATCTAGAAGAAGTAGTGGAAAAGGCGAATAGAAAAGGCCTGATAGAAGCTCTCTCAGGCACTTATGACATCATTCACTTAATCTGCCTGGGATTATTCAATGAAAAGATGCCTACTGAATCCAAATTACTCCTATGTGACGACGCTGTTAAATTAAAAGAAATTGAAAACATCAAAAATGGGAGTCGCTCATTAATCTTCGCAAATATCCGTGAAAAAAGCACGGATCACAAGGAATCCGGAATCCGAACATTTCTTGGAAAAACCACAATAGCCAGAGCTTTTCTAAACAGCGGAGCTTCGGCATTAATAATATCTCTGTTTAGAATCCCAGAGCATCTGGCATCAGAAATCACGATAAAATTCTACCAAAAAATAATAGTAAACGGAAAACAATTAGGCCTAATTATGAGAGAAATTAAAAAAGAGCTTAAACAAAAATATCCCGGAGTTCTCTGGGCAGCATTCAACCTTTACGGAGACCCAACACTAAAACTTACCCTTAAAAAA
>NZ_JBRAKS010000036.1:0-17653 GCF_052745115.1 Candidatus Jordarchaeum sp. | reverse complement strand
CGGTGGTTCCTTTTAGCGGATTTTTGTTCTCCACGCTGATTGTCGGCTTGGTTCTTGTGGGCATATGGTTGTAGCCTTGTATTGGACGTCTCTGTGGATGTTTGGGTTCATGATTAAAGTCCAAGAATGGTATTATTTATCATTAAATCTTTCTACTGTTGTGAACCCCTTCTGAAACCTTTAAACCGGAAGAACCCATCAGACTAGGAGGAGTAACAGAGGATAGAGAAATTTTCTTCGAGATGGAAGCCCCTAAAGAAATAAAGGAAGAAGAAATCCCAATCCAGGCACAGATCCAATACATAGACTCAGAGGGAATAAAGCATCTAAGAGTGGTTTCCAAAACTATAAAAAAGACTAAAGACGGGGAGGAGTATGCGAAAACATATGATCCAGAAATCTCAGCAGCAATGAGAGTACAACAAGCGGGTAGAGCTGCCTATAAAGGAGATAAAGAAAGAGCTGAGGAGTTGATAGAAGGTTACCAAAAACAAATAGCAGTAGCGCCTATGGCTCCCGGTAGAGCAAAGAGTGTCAGTAATGCTTTGAAAAAAGAGCTTAAACAACTACAGTCATTAGCGTTTGACTCGGAAGATAAAAAAGCTGCGGAAAGCGCTAAACAGATGAGAAGAACCCAAAAGGAACTCTTTGAATAAAACTAGACTGGGAAAAGATCCCTACTTTTTCTGCTCTTGGCATAGGTTAGTCCTTTTTCCTTTTCTTTTCTAGAAATTCTTTCACCAACTCTTTATTTTCATCTGTTTGGAAACATAAACTTTGGAGAGTCATCTCGTAATCTAATGTTTGTTCCATGCTCATATTTAGGGCTTCGTTAATTGCTTTTTTAGCTACTCCCAATGCTCTTGCCGGCCTTTGTACCAATTCTTTGGCGAAATCCATCACAGTTGAATCCAACTCTTCTGAGGGAACCACCCTGTTTACTAAACCGAGCTGCAACGCCTCTTTTGCGTCAAAAATTCTACCAGTAAAGAATAACTCCTTAGCCTTGTGAATACCCACTAGTCTAGGTAGTAGGTAGCTTCCTCCCCCATCAGGGCCCAGCCCTACTCTAATGAAAACTTCCCCGAAGCGAGCATTTTCAGAGGCGATAACAATATCACAGGCAAAAGCTATGTTGCAGGCGGCTCCAGTAGCCGGTCCATTTACTGCTGCGATGATCGGTTTTTCCATGTTCCAAATGGTTGAAACCACTGTTTTTACGCCTTGCTGAAGAGTTCTTCGAAGCTCTAAGCCATCGAGTTTGTAGTATTTCTCCTGCATCTGGTTTATATCTCCTCCCGCACTAAAAGCACGACCTGCACCGGTAAGAATCACAACTCTAACACTATCATCAAGATCCAAATCTCTTAGGGCGGAAATAATTTCGAAATTCATTTCTGACATAAGAGCGTTCAATTTATCGGGTCGGTTCATGGTGATTTTTGCTACACCATCCTTCTTTTCCACAATAATGTGTTTGTAAATTTTGTCCACCACCAAACAGTATTGATCCATTATTTTAAGAATTAATTGTTAAACATCTTAATCAAACTATGCTTAGTTTAGTATTTTCAATATTTTGGAAAAAATTTTTAATTCGAAATATTGTTCTGGACACATAAGTCTTTTAAGTTATAATATATGTTGTTTTAATTTATAGCATCTCAGAGGATTTTTTATGGTCCAATTAAATATGGGTAAGGCAATAGTGGAGATGTTGAAGAGAAACAATGTGGAGCACGTTTTTGGATTGGTAGGTACCGCGGTTAGCAGACTAGTTTACGAGCTGGGAAAGGATGAAAGCATAGATTACATAGTTACTAGACACGAACAAACGGCGGCAAGTATGGCTGATGGTTATGCTCGGGTTACAGGAAAAGTTGGGGTGTGCCAAGCGACCGCCGGGCCCGGAACACTAAATACAGTCCTAAGCGTGGCAGACGCCTATAAAGACGGCACTCCCATGATTTTGATAACTGGTCAGGTAAGATCGGATTTCATTGGTAGAGATGTTTTTGATGAAGTGGATCAAATAGCTGTTTTTAAACCTATAACAAAATGGCAGCAGCGAATAATGAAGATTGAGGATGTGCCTCGCATAATATCTAATGCTTTTTATTTGGCTAAAAGCGGTAAACCTGGTCCAGTATTTTTGGAGGTTCCAGAAGACCTATGGGATAATGTAGGAGAAGCAAATCTAGACTATCTGATCAGAGCAAGTCAGAGTTATGTGGCTTCAAGCATGATTGAGGAAGCGGTGGATCTTCTCCTAAAAGCGGATTCTCCCCTTATTTTGGCTGGTGCCGGTGTAATGTGGTCTGAAGCTTGGGAAGAACTCAGAGCCCTAGCTGAAACCCTAGAGATACCAGTAGCCACCACGGGCAACGGGAGAGGAGTCATTCCAGAAGATCATCCACTCTCAGTTGGCATGGCTGGAAGCTATGGTGGGAACGCCGCGGCGGATTATGCGCTAGCTAGCGCAGATTTGGTACTCGCTATTGGCGCTAGTGTTTCTGTAAACACCATGTATTTTATGAATAATTCCATTACAGGCGAACTCATCCATGTGAATATAGATCCTACCGTTATAGGAAAAAATTATCCCTGTAGACTGGGAATAGTCGGAGATGCGAAACTGGTACTGTCAGAAATGCTGAGGATACTAAAATCCAAAACCTACACCAAAAAAACTGCCTCATGGATTTCAGAGTTAGAAAATAAGAGAAGGGAATGGGTAGAAAAGTGGTACACCCAAATCAAATCTGATGCAGTTCCCATAAAGCCCCAGAGGCTTCTAACTGACATGCGAAAAATAATTCCGAGAAACGCTATAATAACAATGGGTGCAGGCAGCCATCACGCTTTTGCAGCAGAATATTTTCCGGTTTACCATCCCCGGTCTCAGCTATCCGCATTTAATTTTGCCGCGATGGCCTTTGCCTTTCCAGCGGCTCTAGGCGCAAAAGTGGCCAAACCGGATACGCCAGTGATTTGCATTATTGGAGAGGGAGACTTCATGATGACCATACAGGATTTGGAAACAGCAGTCAGAGAGGAAATAAACGTAGTTTCAGTGATCCTCAACAATGGATGCTACGGAACACCAAAACTATTTCAGAAAACAGTTTATGGCGACGCTTACGGATGTGATTATGGAAATCCTAGCCTAGCTAAGCTTGCCGAGGATTTCGGTGCATGCGGCTGGACCCTGGAACGCCCCAGCGAAATACAAGACACAATTAAGGAAGCCTTAGACTGCGGAAAACCAGCTGTGGTCGATGTACCCGTAGATCCAGATGAATTAATACCAATAAACCTAGAAGCATATCTGGGACTAACCAAAGTTTCTCCACAACGAAGAATAGGTTGACATTATTCCCCCATATATTTTTAATCTTCTTTATACCAGAAATAGCCGAGCAACAGAGATTCAGCATCATCTGAAATACTCAGAGTTTAATTAATAAAAAAATAAAAATGTTAAGATCTATTTATTTGCTTTCATCCATTCTGTCTTTTTCTCTAAGGATTCACCAAAGGGATTCTCATATTTATCCATGTACTCGGCTATTTTTATATGGGATGGAACTCCGAATCCCTGTTCTATCGCTATAGCTCTTAGTCTTTCAATCATGCTTGCTATATCTATTCTACCCGGACACAATTCAGTGCAAGCCTTACACCCGATGCACATAAATAGCCCATTTTTCACGGCGTCCTCGATGCCATCAGTGAATGCGCTACGTACAACACCTATGCCCCCTTTAACATCCTCGGAGCCATAAGCAAGCCCACCAGCCAACACCGCAGTGCAAGCAAAGAAGCAAGCACTACAATTGGTGCAGTAAAGCAGCTCCTCAAATCCCGAATTCTTAGCTCTAGTCCTCCAATCATCCACCAGAACAACATGAACCTCCTGTGCACCATGCATACCTAACACATTTATACCCTGGAGATCAGCTGTTCTCGAAGGACCTTTAATAAAGGATGTGTAACTGCCACAAATATCTAGAAAGGACTCCATACTCTTAATAATGGTAGTCGCACTCTCCCAGTCGGGTACAATCTTATCTATTCCAGCAACAGCTATGTGCTTATCCGCTAGACGTGTTATTAAACTTATATTTCCCTCATTCTCGATCAGTCCAATTATACCATCTTCGGCTCCGATTGCATTAGCTCCCGTCAGACAGGTTTTGCCCTGTAACATTTTTTCACGCATATTCTTGCGCGCAGCGATTCTGATAGGTTCGAAGTCTGGCTCCACTTCATATCCCAAATCTTTGCTAAAAATTTCTGCAACCCTACCCAGAGTTACGTGTACTGCGGGTCCAATCGGAAGACTCGGTTCCTCTTTGCCTATTTGGATGATTCTGTCTCCGAGGTCAGTCTCAATTATTGTTACCCCCCTTTCTTCAAGAGCCTTTGTTATGCCGCACTCCTTTGCGGTAGTAGACTTGGATTTTGTTATTAGATCGACCCCCTCGGTCTCCTTTAATACATATTTTTTAGCGTCTTCGGCGGTTTTGGCGATAAAGACATGATTATTATTTTTCTCCAGATTTTCTTTAGCAATTTTTACTAGCTCCTCAAGGTTATTGATGGAGTATTCTTTTATACGCCTATAACTTTCACTTAGCTTTTTTAATTGGGGCATTTTCTTCATTAGCATCTGATACTTATAATTCAATCCGAACTCAAAGAAGTCCATCACCGGTTTGTTCAAAACCGCTTTGCCTATCCTTTCTGAAACATAATCATGAATTTCCTTAGACATTTTATACACCTCAACACATTGCTTTCCATACTATTTCCGGCAGATCTAACACCTCGACACCAGTTTGCTTTCGCTCCGCAGCGTTAGCCAATGAAAGGTTGCAGAAGGGACAGGTAGTAACCAGAATCTTTCCCTCCATTAGTACCACATCATTTATCCGCTTCTCACTTGATCTCTGAGTGTTTTCACGATAGGCGGACATCACACCGCCGCCGGCCCCACAGCACTTCGCATCTTCCCTAGACCTAAGTAACTCAAAGTATTCAATATCGGGTATGGCTTTTATCACTTCTCGGGGTTCGTCATAGATACCGCAGTGTCTCGCCAGGTGACAGGGATCATGGTAAGTTACCTTCAAAGGAATAGAACTTTTGAAAACCAGTTTTCCAGAATTTATCAAATCCTTTAAGGTTTTTGAAATATGCTCAATTTCAATATTAAAGTCGGGTTCCACAGTAGGATAGTCACACGTAAAGGCTCTGTAACATCCTGGACAGAAAGTTAAAATCCTTTCAACTCCGTTAGATTTGAAGTATTTAAAGTTTTTACGCACCCTTTCCTTCGCAGCTTCTAGTTGTCCGGTTCTAAAGAGGAAACCACCGCAACAGGGCTCATCATTTAAAATTATATAATCAACGCCACAATTGTCCAAAATATTTTTGGTTGTGGTTGCTATGTTTGGTCTGCGATAAGGGGACATACAACCCATATACAGAATAGTCTCTCCCATATTTATCCCGCATATTATTAGTTATATTGAAATTATAATTCAGATAATTAATTCAGAATATATATATTTCCTCAAAAAATGCAATGGTTTTAGTGGTGATTAAATAGTCCAAAACTAAATAGAAATAGGAAATGATTACTCAAATTTTTTATCTCGACTGTTTTAATATTACCCCGCTAATACGAAGATAGCATATAAACTTAAGAGGAAAATAAACTCTATAGAGATAGAAATGCTGGGCTCAGAAATACTATAAAAAATTCTTTAAAAATATAGAAATATAGTTAATATATAAACGTGCATAAAGATTATAAGGGCATAAATTCAATTCTATAGCATAGAGACAAAATTGAAATGAGGGCGGAAGATATTGACGAAAACCGTATTTCAAAACCTAAGAGAATTAGTAAACAGCATGGACGAGGGGAAAACAAAAGACATACACAAATGCCTAGAACGCTGCTGGAAAGAATTCTACATAATAGAAAAAGACCCCGACATCCCAAGCGAAGTCTTTCAAAAAACGCGAAAATTATTAGAAGAAATCACAGTAGCCATAGAAGCCTACGAAGTCGGGGCAATCACCGTAAAAGAATTCAACAGAATAAAAGTGAAAGTCTTTGAAGAGTAAAAATAGACGTCTACCACTTCTAGAAGTAGAAACCGTACATTATTAATTATAATTATAAAATATAATAAAAAAAGAGAAAGTTTATTTAACCTTGTATTTTTCTATTGACTCCCAGTCCAATTCCACACCTAGACCTGGCTCTTGGGGCACAACAGCATAGCCATCCTCAATAGGTATCGGTGTCTTCAAAAGGTAAAACTCAGGGGGATAAAACGGATATTCCATCCAGTCTGAGTTATAATTCGATGCAATAACATGGATGTTCGCGGTCATTATTGGTCCGAAGCCGAAGATGTGGGGGATGGCTCGTATGCCGAAGGCTTCGGCTAGGGCACAGATTTTTTTGACTTGTAGTATTCCTCCGCTTCTGGTTGCGTCTGGTTGTATTATGTCGTAGGCTCCAGCTTCTAGGATTTCTCGGAATCGTCTTAGCCCGAAGTCATTTTCTCCGCCGGCAATCTCAATATTGGATCTTGCACGTAGTTCCGATAAGCCGATTAGGTTATCCGAGGGAAGGGCTTCTTCTAACCAGATTAGATCATAGCTTTCACATATGCCTGCGAGTTCAGCCGCTTCTTTTACCGATTCATAGGCGGAGTTGGCGTCAGCCATGATTCCCAGATCAGGGTATTCTTCTCTGACAGCTTTTATTATCTCCTCATCTTGTTTTAGTCCTTCGCCGATTCTGAGCTTGACGGCTTTGAATCCTCTTTCAACAGCGGCTTTGGCCATGCCCACAGCTGCTTTGGGTGCTAGGGCAAAGGCGAAGCTGGCATACGCCTTGACTTTGTCCCGGTATCCTCCCAATAACTTGTAGATTGGCATCTTGAGGCTTTTTCCTATGATGTCCCATAGTGCTACTTCCACCGCGCTTATGGATTGTCCGATTCCGAATTGGATTCGCCAGGTGTTATTGTACATTTCTCTCCAAATATTTTCGAGCATGAAGGGGTCCTTTTTCTTGAGCAGTTTTGAGAGTGCCCCCTCAATGAAGTCCACCTGAACCTCATCGCTGAGAGAGAAGTGGCTCAGACCATAACCTTCAATATCCTCATCGGTCTTAATGGTGACAAGTGTTCCCGAGGCATTAATTCTGGGCATGCTTCCAATCTTTATTGAAAAGGGTAGTCGTATAATTTCTGCTTTAACTTCTGTTATTTTCACCTCGATAAACTCTCCCAATACTTTAACCATATTTGAATCTTTTACACATATAACCTTTAGCGTTGGTATATAATTTTAGAGTTGATTTTCAGCATATTGGATTACCTTTAAATTGTACTCATATAAATGTGGAACATATTTTGAATAGCTGGGAAACAGGGTGAGAAATTTGGCAAAAAAAGATGTTAGAGAAATGAGTGACGAGGAAATTGAAGCATGGAGAGAAAAAATGATAGATAAAGAGTTTGTAGGAGAGGTAAAAGAGCACCACACAAAAGAAATCCACGTAATGCAGAGTCCTGTCAGACGAGAAATCATGACAATTCTCAAAGAGAAAGCTATGGATATAAAAGAATTAGCAGACAAATTGAATCTTGACGAAAAAACAGCAAGGTATCATATCCAATTCCTCGAGGACATTTTCTATACTAAGATGGAAGGGAATATGGTAGATTTAACACCCCTAGGAGTAGCATACACAAAACATGTTTCAAAATAAAAGAATTAAACAATCGAAGAAGATATAAAGGCACCATATAAATAAGAAATCTGCACACCTAGCCCTTCTTTTTCTTACTCAAATAACAACAAAGAATGTTACATATTTTAAAAATAAAATATTTTTACCAATACAGCAAAAGGTATATATCAGATTTGATTATAAATTCAGTATAACGACAAGAAAATGGTGAAGAATTTTGAGTAATTCGATTACTGCTGGAATTTTTGGCGCAGTGATGGGTTTGCTTACAGCTATCGCTGGTGTTCTGTGGAGCTTACAGTACTACGCCATCGATTCAATGTACCGATCGGCGGTTAGCATACAGAGTCTCTTTTTCGTATTCGGAGAATATATGATATTCATCGGCGGCATCCAAAACATTATGTTAAGTAATGCTATAAGCAGTTTCTCGATCTTAACTATCATCTTCGTTCTATTCGCACTACTAACCCTAATTCTAATGGGTATAGGACTATACGGAATCGGTAAGATAGAAGGAAAGACCATGGGCACCGTCAGCCTAGTGGTCGGAATAATAGGAGCCATACTAGCCCTAATACTATTATTAGCGGGAGCAGCAGCGGGTGGCACCACACACACAATGTCCTCAATATGGATGACCATTAATTTACCTGCAGTTCTGAGTGAAAAACTAGGGATAATAATTTTATCTTTTAGCCTTGCCGCAGGTGTGCCCACCGTGAGTGTCGCTTCCTTATGGCTAGGACTCTTAATTATCGGCATTACACTGATCATCTTTGGAGCTACATTCATCACTATGAGAGAAACGCTGGCTAGTCCAGGGCTAAGTGTGGCGACTGGGGTACTAGCAATAATCGCAGGAATCTTTCTGTTCGCAGGACCAATTGCCCCGTGGTTAGCGTTCATCCTACTGTTCGTGGCCTCCATAATGGCAGCCCTAATATTCTTCCAGGCACGAGAACTGGCCTAAAAACATCCCCCCTCTTTTTTTATTTAAAGTTCTTAAAAAAGTATGCCGTGTTTTAACATTTTCTGAGTATCCTTAGATTATGTATAACGAGAATTATATTTTTAAGATTAAAAAGATAGAAAATCAGGACTATGTAAAGACTCTAAAGCTATAATAAATTAGATTTGTACCAAATGAAAACTACTTTAACTGTTTATAAGTTAAAAAAAGTTATATGCCCATTTAATAAAAATAAGATGATAACTATATTTTAAGTGGGGTTTTATGAATAAAGCAATTACTACTGGAGTTTTAGGCTCAATTTTGGGCGTAGAGGCAACCCTAGTAGGAATTGTGTGGAGTATGCTGTACTATGATTACGCAAGAATATATGACTTCACGGTTACCTTTCAAAACCTTCCTACTATATACCCAGATCTCCTTGTACATCCATGCATCCCAGCCTCCTTAAATGTCCACTTAGGCGATTTGCGGGCTAGTTTTGTGTGGTTTACACTCATCCTAGCTGTGGTTCTGATTTTAAACTTGATCTTGACTGGCGTGGGACTACATGGACTTGGTAAAATAAAGAGAAAAGCCCTGGGTGCAATTAGTTTCGTAGTCGGAGTAGCAGGTGCCATATCAGCCATAATACTACTACTGTTAGGGGTGGTAACTGGTGATAACACACTAACATTTACCTCACTAATCGCCCCCTCGTTAATTACACAGCATCCAATTCAATTCATTATCCTCGCAGGCGGAGTCCCCCAAATTAATACTTCCTTATTATGGCTAGGTCTCATAATAGTCGGTATTACAATTATCGTATTTGGAGCTGTGTTCATCAATTTGAGAGAAGGACTGGACAACCCAAGGCTAAGTTTGGCGACAGGGATACTAGCCACAGTTGCGGGAATCATACTGCTTACAGGAGTATTACTCCCGTGGTTAGCATTCATAGTACTATCCATTACATTCATAATTGCAACCCTTGTATTTTTCCAGTCACGCGAAATGGCCTAAATCCTAAACTAGGCATTTTTTATTTACAATTAATTAAGACATGTCTTCTTAGTATTCTTAATCAAAAACAAGTAAAAAACTTTCAATCTCCGTAGATGGAGAACGGTTTTTGCAAAGGTTGTACCAATTTATTTTGCGCCCGTATGCGGAAGGTGTGTGGGGCGCCTTTCAGCCGGTGAGTGGTCTGGAATGACCTTATTTTGGGCAACCATGTGCTTTTAGAACATGTGCACCACCCTTTTCTATTAATTTTGTTCACATGTGTATTTCTCGTTAATTATGTGGTTGTTTATTCCCTTGTTTCGGGGGCTTAAAAAATGCTTCTTTCCGGGGAAACTTGTGAGCAAAACACAAGCATATACTTCCCGTTTACGGTAAAAAAGAAAAATGGATAAAGAATTTTTATTATTCTTTTGATAAATCAGTTATTCTCTGAATCTTGTGGAAAATTTTGGGAATCTCCTCCCAGGTAGCCCACTCAATCTCCGAATCCACACCCAACTCCTTTTTGAAACCCTCCTTCACCCGACGAGTCAAATCATCCAAATCCTTGGTAATCTTCTGATCGTACGCAGCCTTAATTTTCAACTTATCCATCTTGCCCTTGGATTTAATCATGGTGAACGAACCTTCCCTAGTTTCGGGAAACTTCTCCAGCACCAACCGCACATCATAGGGATTAATCTTGCGTCCACCAACGTCGAAAACCCAACCCGTCCTCGAAAAAACTCGGAGTCTAAGATGGGTTCTCCCACAGTCACACTCCTTCTCAGACATGTAGGCAAAATCCTCGGTGGCAAACCGCACATACGGGTGACCCAGCACAAAAAGATTCGTAACCAGATACTCGCCACGCTCCTCCGGTCCCAAAAGCTCCTCAGTCTCCATGTCAATAAGCTCAATGTAGTAGTAGTCGTCCCAGACATGCTGACCGAGATGCGCATAACAATCCGCAACCGGCAACAATCCATCACCAACACCCCCAGCATCCCAGAGATCCTCCAAGCCCCACAAATCAATCAAAGTCTTCCTCAACTCCGGAGTCACAGGCTCACCCATACCATCAAAAACATACTTAAGTGAGGAGAATACGTTTTTCGGTTCTACGTTTAATCTTTGACATAAATCGTTAAGTCCGAGCATGAGGTCGAGTACGATGACTCCAAAATCAGGTTTAAGTCTAACAATCGCGTTGTACATGTGGGGCGCAGTTACAGGGTGGGGAATACAGGCATTAATACCCCAAGACAAATTCAACCTCTGAAAACCCATATTATAGGCGGCCGCAAACCAGTGCCAATTCATGGGGTTGGCTATCATTTTCATTCCGGGTCTTAGTTTCATCATCCAGAGGTTTCTTAGGGCTACGTCGCTCATGGTTTTGAGGTCTTCTGAGGTGTAGGGCATGAATGTGGGTATTCCGGTAGTTCCGGTTGAGGGGTGTATGCTGATTAGTCTTTCTAGGGGGACGGTTAGGATTCCGGCGAAGGGGTCTCCGGTTTTTGTGGTTTCGTCTCTTATGTTGTCTTTTCGGTAGTAGGGTACTTTTTTGAAGTCTTCTAGGGTTTTTATGTCTTCGGGTTTTATGTTGGCTTCTTTGTATAGTTTGTGGTACCATTGGGAGTTGTGATAGGCGTATTGGGTGAGGTATTTTATTTTTTTGAGTTGGATTTCTTTTAGTTGTTTTAGGGGCGTGGTTTCTATTTGGGGGTTCCAATATTCGCTTTCACTCATTTTTGTTTTTCCTCCTTTTTTAGTAGTTTGTGGGGATTATTCGGGTGTGTGTTCTTCCACAGGGGCACTTGTCGTTTTCTATTTTGCAGTCTATGGGGGTTTGGTACCTGATTAGGGGTACTGCTTCGGCGAATAGGTTGGTTATGGTGAGTTTTCCAGGTTTTCCTGGCGGTTGGGGTTCTCCGGTGTTGGGGTCGGTGGCTTCGGCGATGTACATGTCTTCCCACACGTGTAGTCCTTTGTGTTGGGGGCAGTCCATGGCGTAGAATAGGTTGTCTTGGATGTCTAGCATGGATTGTGTTTTTACGCTCCATTCTTTTTCGGCGATTTTTTTGTCTTCACTTTTTGGTAGTTCTTTGCGGTCTCTGAAAACTATTACTTGGAATCCTAGGGAGTTTAGGGGTATGTTTTGTTTTTCTGCTTCCATTTTTACCCCTATTAGGGCCATGAAGGGGGCGATGACTGTTTTGGGTTTGAAGAATTTTGAGGTGTATAGTGCTCGTGGTGCGTCGGGGCCCACCTCTTCGGTGTGTAGTATTGTGCAGTTTAGGATGTCTCCTACGGCTTGGTTGGTGTAGTTATTGTAGACTGGGGATAGGAAGGAGTTTATGGGGTTCCAGGACCAGGACATGTGTAGTATTCTATCATTTTTGGTGGTGCCAACCATTACTAGTTGTCTGGTTAGGATTTCGACTGCGAATTGTGCGTCTTTGAAGTTTATGACTAGGTATATGGGTTCTCCTTCTGGTGGGAATTCGGGTGAGAATGCGATTAGGGGTTCTGTTCTTGTGGTGCAGAGTCTGCCTCCGTGGGGGTCTTTGGTTTCTTTGATTTTTTCCTGGATTTCTGGCCTTGTTGTTACGGGTATTTTTTTGAGGTCTGCTAGGGTTTTTATGTCTGTGGGTTTTATTCCTGCTTTTTCGAATTTTTTGTGGTAGAATTCGGATTTTTGGTAGACGTATTCTAGTTGTCTTTTTAGGTTGTTTGTTTGTAGCTGTTCCAGTTCTTTTCGGGGCATTAGTTCTATTATGGGATTGTAAGCGTTTGTGCCGTTATCCAAAATTTCTCCCTCCAAACAGGGTAATTTAATATAGTTTTATTTAGCTAATATTTAAAATTTTACATTAGTTAGAATTTTTGAGTTCTGGGATTTTATTTTTTGGGTCAGAAATAGTTAATAGATTATTATGTGTATAAATTGTTGGAAAGCGATTTTCCATATATTTTCTGGGTGATATTTTATGTCGAAAATGGAGAAAGCTTATCGGGCTTCTTGGAGCTTACTAAGAGAGAAGATGGAGAAGGAAAGAAAGGAAGACTTGGCACTAGTGGATGAGGTTAAAGAATCGGACATAATAGTGGTGAGAGGCCAGTATGATTTTATTGAAAATGTTTTCCAATCGTTAGGCATCCCTCATACGGTGATCGATGCTGGACAGCTGGGTAACGTGCCTCTTAGCGCTAAACAGCTACTATTGATTAATTGTCCCGGAAACCTGGACGCTAAGGCGATTGAGAAGGTTCGGGGATTTGTTAGGGACGGAGGATTCCTGTTCACCACTGACTGGTCGCTTAAAAACGTGCTGGAGCAAGCATTCCCGGGATATGTGGAATATAACAATAAACCAACTGGGGACGAGGTGGTGAAAATCGAGATACTAGACGCTGAAAACCCCCTGGTTAAAGGTGTCGTGGAAAAAAGAGATGAGCCTGTTTGGTGGCTTGAGGGAAGCTCCTATCCCATCCGCGTTCTGAATAAGGATAAGGTGAGAATCTTAATAAGGAGCAAGGAGTTGAAAGAGAGGTACGATGAGGAAGCGGTGGCTGTCACTTTTACTGTGGGTGGCGGTAGGGTGATTCACATGATTAGTCATTACTACCTTCAGAGGAGCGAGTTTAGAACTGATAGACAGATGAAGAGCGCAGAAGTATACGCCGCGGAAAAAGGCATTACGCCAGCTGCAAAGATGAAAAGTGAGTTGAAGGACCTATCACTGGGTGAGGTGGAGAGTGCATACTCCTCAGCCCAGTTCTTTGCAAACATTCTGGTGGAGAAAAAAAAACAAGTTAAGCAAATGGAGTCGGAAAAAGAGGAAAAAGGTAGCAAGGATAATAAAAAGAAATAATTTTTAATCTTGAGGATCTTTCCTCTTCCTTTTTTGAATTTGAATTTTTAAAAAATAATTTAGGAGATAGTGGGAATCAAGTAAAATTTTCGAGAAATGTAAGTTTCTTACCAGGAAAAGTGAAATTTTTTAATAGTTTATATTAGCGATATAGTATAGCTGGGTGATTTCAGTGTATAAAAAGATGACAACTCTACTTGAAGAGAAGTATTTCTTGGGCTGTGTTATTGGAATTCTTTTGGCTTTGTTTGGATTATCCTTGAGTGAGTGGCGGTTTTTGTCTTCAACTTTCCTCGCTGGGCCTCCAGTGTTTTTTTCTATTACTGAACAGATTATTTGGTCTTCGGTGGGGTTTCTGGTATTCTTGCTTGGAGAAATTTTCTTCTTTTCCTGTTTAATGCTTCTGCTTGAAAAGAAAAAGATTGTTGAGTCGTGGATAGCTTACATGAGTAAAACAGTGTTGTTGCTGGTTGCCTGTCTAACTCTGGTGCAGAGGACTAGCGGGTACACCGCTTTTAGTACCGCTCTTGCAGATGGCTCGTTTTATTTGTTTAACGGCTATACCGGTCTAGTCCAAAGCGTCGTTCTGGTATCAGTTTTTATTACTCTATCTTTAGTTTTGACCGCCGATTTTCTTTTGAGAAATAGGATGGTTGAGAAGCCGGGTGAAAAATTTTATTTCAGATCAGGGGTGGTAACGGTGATTTTTGGATTGGCTATGATTTTCATGGTGTTATATTGGATTGCGAGCTCTTCTTTCTATGTCCTCCCCGGAATTGGTTACTTTTATACTCAGCAAACCTTGGCGTACACAGTTGATGCCTTTGAGATTATTGGTGTTTACACTTTGATATTAGGGTGTGTAGTCACCTGCTTCCAAAAGGAGCCACCGCTTATCAAGTGGCACCAAGTGATTGGCGGAACCATACTTACCCTAGTCGCTTTTCCCTTAGCCTTTATCCCGGTTCAGATTTGGGTAGAAAGATATATTCTGTATTCCTCGATTCTGGCCCCTCTAGATCTTGGACGTATTCACGCCATATTTCCTCTGAATTTTAACTTATACACATTAATTTCCATGATATTGTTTACTATAGGAATAATAGTCTACGTTCAAAACTCGAAATATAAAACCGTGACTCTAATCGCTTTCCTAATCTACATATACTTCTACCCCGGACTCTCCAGAATTGTGCTTTCCAACTATTACATTCCCATCACTACCCCCACAGTACCCATACTGGTCTACCTCAGCTTAGCAATAGTTGCCACGGTAGTTTCAATCCCAATTATCACACAGAAACCGGGCTGGGATATTAGAGAAACCATACGCAAAATGTTAAAACCATCCACAAGAGCTACCATACTGTTACTAGTAATATTAGCTTTGGTTACACCAATCCTATTTCTGAATAGTGAAGTAAACTCCACACCATTAACACAATCACTAGTGACACCAAAAAGCCTGACCACAGAAGACAAAATAGATCCCCATTTACTCAACATAAGCGAGACTCAAAATGTTTCGGTTATACTAAGGTTTAAAACCTCTCCGGTAGGTTATTTAGAAAAACTAAACAGCTCCCCTTACAACGAGTCCTTCACTTTTGAGAAACATAATGGTGAATTCGCTATTTATACACAGAAGACTTATTATGCGATTTATGGAAATGTCACCGCTGAGAATAACTCATATTTGATAGCAAATTTATCTAGGCTGGTTGATGACTTTAATTTGGCTTATGTACTGTGGAATGAGTATCCATTGGTTCCTCCCGATATCGATTTCCACTATCCCTACTACTTCTTTGTTGGGGCAGATGTACTCAAAGCATTTAATATTACCGGGAAGGGAACCACAGTAGCGGTAGTTGACTCGGGAGTAAACGATTTCAATGAGGAGATAAGGGGTCGTGTAATATACCAAGTAAACTTTCTCACAGGGCAAGAGGGAGACCCTAGGATAGTGGGCGAGTTAACACCGGAGAGTCCTTTAAGGCATGGAACTGGAGTTGCTCAACAGATAGCGGGTGTAAGAGGGATAGCGCCAGAGGCTAACATCATTGATCTTAAGATTAAAACCGGTAGCGAAGAATCCTTCTACATGAACTGTATCTATATGGCTGAAGCCATCGACTGGTGTGTGAGAAACAAGGACCGCTCCAACATTACCGTGATTGCACTAGCTTTGGGTAGCAGAGACCAGATCTATGGGTTCCTTACTGCAGCGGTGGATCGGGCGTTTCTAAGCGGCATAGTGGTGATTGTTGCTGGTGGAGGTTACTTGGACTTCACTAAAAACCGTATTGGGGGAATATTGTTGCCGGGAATCGCGGATTGGGGGATAACTGTGGCGGCTACTATGGGTCCTGAAAATGAGAGGTGGTCTCCGGTAAGTCCAATTGGACCCTCGCCTCGCTGGTATCTTCCCAAACCGGAGCTAACTGGCCCCGGACCCTACACTAGTGGTTCTGTTCCCATGGTTGCCGGAATTGCTCTCCTGTTAGCACAGAAATGCGAGGAACAGGGTGTGCCCCCCATTCTCAAAGCAGTAGTTATTCGCTGGTCACTGATAGCCGGGGCGCAGGAGTACGATCTTGGTTCCCCTGGTTGGGATATCCTATATGGATTTGGCAGAGCAAATGCATTGGCTTCGTACTTATTCCTCATAAATTATCTTCAAATCTGATTCTTTTTTTCCTTTTTTTCTTTTTACTCGATTTTTTGCACCCAGAAGCGCTCTTTAGGATCAACTTTTGCTGCTTCCGCCATTGCTAGTTCGAAGATTTTCTGGGCTCTTTCAGTGTTTCTATGGGGCGGATTTTCACCCATTGCCATTTGAACCAGTTCAAACAGGTGGAAAATAGGGGTTTTTCCTTGGCTTAGGATTTTTGCTATCGTGAGAACCCAGTGGCATCCCCCACAGTACAATGCTAAAGCCTCGGCACCAGTATCCACCGCCTCCTCATATCGTCTCGTAGCGGCATTCAGTATATCCTCTACGCTGTGACTCCCGGCAAATGCGGCCATTCCACAGCATAGAGATTTATCCCGGTGATGTTCCATCTCCAATATTTTGACTCCAATAGAGTGTAGTATTTTCCGGGAAAGGTCATAGTACTTGTTTCCAAAAGGCTTGGCCTGACAATTATCGTGAAGTGTTACGGTTTTACCTATTTTACGTTTTAATTTTAGCTCTCCACTATCGATTTTTTCCCACAGCCAATCTAGTACTGGAATAATTTCAAAATCGAATTTTGCTCCAAACTTGGGATACACATTTTTGTACATGTTGCATCCCGCTAGGCAGGGAATAATCATCCTCCTCACTCCCAGTTCTCGGAATTGCTTCTCCAGCTTTTCAGCGATCTGTTCGGAGGTTTCCAGCACTCCTATCCGGTACCATGGTTCACCGCAGCACAGTTTTTGAGACCCCATAAAAGTCATATTTTCAAAGAGCTTGGAGAAGCTAAGATAGGATAAAAAAATCATGTTGCAGCCAGGATAGAATATTTCCTCTTTTTTCTCAAGTTTAGCCCAGGACTCGACTGTTTTCTTTTCATCTTCTGGAAGGTGTTCCATTAGCGCTGTGCCAAAGTTTGGAAACTGGTAGGGAAGGAAAAATTTCGCCGCCAAAGGTAAACCCTGCTTCTTGTAACGCTCATACCACCGGTACAGTATCAACTCGTAGGGGCGACTACCATTAGGACAGAAAATATCGCAAGACATGCAACTCGTACACCGAGTTAAAACCTCAGTCTCCTCACCGTTAACCAGCTTACTGAACTCCTCTTTTGCTCGATCTATGGGGAACTCCATTATAGGACACTGGTTTAAACACAAACCACACAAATCGCAAGATTCCCTATCAAAAAAATTGTATGAAGCCATTAAAACACCTCTTTGTCCCTAAACTCCTAGCTCATCAACTATAAGATTCTTTTGCAAATCATTTGAGTAAGTATTGCATAAAGATTTTTGAACCGTTGTCCGAAACTTACCCATTTAGGACACCGCCTAAATGGTGTTCGG
>NZ_JBRAKS010000035.1:0-17657 GCF_052745115.1 Candidatus Jordarchaeum sp. | reverse complement strand
CTCTGGCCGCGGGGTGTGCGGTAGTTGCGGGACATACCGGTTTACCTCACCCCGATTTTCCAATTCATCGGAAACTGGATGACGCAATATGGCTCATGGAAGCCTACAAGTGTACCGGTGCCCTAGGTATAGCGAGCTACATGAGAAGGTTCATTATGAGGGCACAAGAATTAGGAGTAGACTTCTCAAGAGTAAGAGGGATTCACGCTCTGGGTGAGCCTTGCCCAAAGAGCATGAGAGAGGACATGACCAAGAGGCTGGAGGAACTAGGAGCAGATGCTCCACCCATTGGTAACGCTTACGGATTCACCGAGTGTCAGGGTGCGTTCCCAGAGTGTGCCGAACTTGCTGGCTGCCATAACCCTGATCCTAGCCTCTACTTTGTGGAGGTTGTAGATCCTGAAACTGGTGAGCGTAAGGCTGAGGGCGAAGAAGGCCAAGTAGCAGTGACACACCTCAATAGGAGAGGTACAGTACTCCTAAGATACCTGCTAGGGGACGTTGGAAAGGTTACCTATGAACCCTGCCCCCACTGCGGTAGAACAAGTGAGAGGATGATGCTTATCTCCGGCAGCGTTTACACCTTCCGAACAAAGGATCTGGTTAAGCTTAAGGGCACACTAATTAATCCAAGCCTTCTGAATGATGCCATAGAAAATGTGGGGGGAATCATGGAGTACCAAGTTATCTTCACTAAGGTTGACCCGAGCGATCCATACTCATTGGACAAGCTCCTAGTAAAGGTCTATCCAACAGGAGAGGAACCAGCTGAGAAGCTAAAGGCAGGTATTACGAATGCTGTTATTAAAGCAGCTGAGATGAGGCCCGAGATAGAGTTTGTCTCGTCACCATTCGAAATCTTCGATCCCAGAACTTCCCTAAAAGCAACAAGAATCCTGGACCAGAGACCGAAAGTGGAGTGAGCCGAAGCTTTCAGCTATAAGCCGGCAAACCCCTTACTTTTTTAGTTTAACTCCGGTAGGTTTCATATACTTTTTTCTTTTTTCTATATTTGCGGATATTATTTTCCGCATATTTATTTAAAAATTTGGTCAAATATTTTAATTTTTTATATTATTTTGTCTAGAGAAGATCTCCAAACATTGGGAGCAGAAAAGTTGATCGCGGGCTAAGATTCTCCCTACACACCGCAGCAACTCGAGATAAAGAAATTTGACTATATCCTAGAAATAACCGGAAAGGAAAAGGCTAAAATTTTGGGTCAGAATATCATGAAAATATTGAAGATATAAACACAACTTTTTTAAGAATTATTAATTTTTTTTAAAAAAATAAAGATGGCATCTATCAACTAGGGAAGCTATATCATAAGAGATTTATACGATATCTTCCAATTAGAAGATTAATTTACAAATTAATTTGATGCATTGTAATTTGTTTATTTATTAATATAGGGTTTGGAGAGTTTTAACGTGGTTGGAGACCAGTTTCTTAACGAGTTGGTGGAGATTGTTGGCCGGAGTAATGTTTCCCGAGAACCTGAAGTCTTAGATGAGTATTCTAGAGATCTTAGCTTCGCCATTCCAAAAACGGTGTTCTGCGTGGTTTGGCCTCGGAGTGTGGATGAGGTTAGCAGAATCGTGGAATCCGCAGTAAAAGACTCATGTACACTGATACCTGTGAGTTCGGGGACGCCCAGACTGCGGGGAGACACTACTCCAATAGTGGACAATTCAGTCATTGTTGATTTGAGTAAAATGAACAAGATTCTTAGAGTGGATAGAAAAAATAGGGTGGTTATGGTTGAGCCTGGAGTAACCTTTAGCCAGCTTTTATCGGAAGCAAATAAGCATGGTCTTAGATTGTTAATGCCTCTTCTTCCCAAGGCTTCGAAATCGGTTCTTGCTAGTAGCCTTGAAAGGGAACCTGTGACTATGCCTAAATATCACTGGGATTCCTCTGATCCTCTGCTTTGTACTGAGGTAGTTTTTGGCACAGGCGATGTTTTCAGAACCGGTGCCGCTGCGGGTCCCGGAAATCTTGAGGAGCAATTGGAGTCTGGTGGAGCTCAGAAGAGTCCTATGGGTCCTACTCAGTTTGATCCTTTTAGAATTTTACAAGGTGCGCAAGGTACTATGGGCATTGTAACGTGGGCTACTATTAAGTGCGAGATTCTGCCTGATGCTAGGAAGCTTTTCTTCGCTGGTTCGGATTTGCTTGAGGATTTCCTAGATTTTGCGTATAGTGTTCTAAGAAGGAGATTAGGGGACGAACTCTTCATTCTGAACAATGTGAATCTGGCTACTATTTTGAGGAGGGAGAGTGAGGAGATTCTATCCCTTAGGAGAAGTTTGCCCAAATGGATTTTAATTCTCTGCATCTCTGGTCACGGAAAGCTGGCTCAGGACGAATTGGAGTACTTGGAGGGAGACATCAAGGACATTGCTCGGGAGACTGGTGTGAATATATTATCCGAGATTGAGGGAATTTCCAATAAGGAGGTTTTAGATTTACTGGACAAGAGCTGTGAGGAGCCCTACTGGAAACTGCGGTTCCGGGGCGGTTGTCAAGAAGTATTTTTCCTCACAACCCTGGACAAAACTCCTGAGCTTTACAAAACGTTTACCCGAGTAGCCATCCAGGAGAGATACCCATCCGAGGATGTAGGGGTCTATATCCAGCCTCTGGTTCAAGGTTGCAACTGCCACTGTGAGTTTGACATCTACTACAATCCTTCAGACGCAATAGAAGTGAATAGGGCTAAATATTTGTACACGAGAGCAAGTGAAGCTCTCTTGAAAGAAGGGGCTTTCTTTAGTAGACCATATGGGCCTTTCACTGAAGTTGTTTATAGAAACTGCTCCCCGGAAACCGTTGTGGCTCTGAGAAAGGTTAAATCTATTTTCGATCCGAAAAACCTGTTGAATCCGGGAAAACTATGTTTTGGAGGGGTGTAAAAAAATGGAGACGAGTCTTAGTGATTATGATAAGGTGATGGCGGGCTGTATTAGGTGTTCAAACTGCAAGTTCATTCCAGCGTTGCAGGTAAAGAGTCAGAAGTTCTCAGCCATCTGTCCGGCTATTGAGCGATACAATTTCCATGCTTATTCTGGTGGGGGAAAAATGATCATTGGACAGGCAATGCTAAGGAATAGAATCGAGTACACCGATGAGCTGCTAAAAGTGATTTACCGGTGTACTGCCTGTGGGGGCTGTGACATTGCGTGCAAGTTCTTCTTTGAATTAGAGCCCCTCGAAGTGATACAAGAGCTGAGAACGCACTGCGTAGAGAGCGGGGCGGGTCCTATGCCTCAGCACGAAAAGTGGATTGAAAGCATTGACCTAAACCATAACCCTTATGGCGAATCCCACGAAGAGAGACTATCTTGGCTGCCTAAAAATATTGATTTGAAAGAGGGTTCCGATACTGCCTACTTTGTGGGATGCACCACCTCCTACCGGAGAAAAGAGATAGCCCAAGCCACCACAAAAATATTTGACAAATTGGATCTGGAATTCACGATACTTGGCTCCGAGGAGTTTTGTTGCGGTAGCCCCCTAATGAGGATCGGTGACAGAAAAGACGCCCTGGAACTTATGCAAAACAATGTTGAGAAACTCAAGAACCGAGGAATTAAGAGAATTTTAACCAGTTGCGCCGGCTGCTACAGTATGTTCAAAGTGGAGTATCCTAGATACCTTAACACAGACTTTGAAGTCATTCACACCTCAGAGCTCCTAGACAACATGCTCAGAAATGGCAAATTGGAGCTAAATAAAGACGTTCCCCTAAAGGTGACGTACCATGATCCCTGCCATCTGGGAAGAAATTCTGAGCCCTACACACCATGGAAGGGCGAGATGGTGAAGATTGTTTCAAGAATCTATATTCCGGTTCCCCCGAAGGTTATCCGGCGTGGAACAAATGGGGTCTACGAGCCTCCAAGGAATGTTCTGAAAAATATTCCAGGCCTGGAACTGGTGGAGATGGAGAGAATAAAGGAATACGCCTACTGCTGTGGAGCCGGAGGGGGAGTAAAGTCTGCTTTCCCGGATTTTGCTCTCTGGACAGCAAGTAATAGGATTGAGGAGGCTAAAGCCACCGGAGCGGAGGCGTTAGTCTCTTGCTGCCCGTTCTGCGCTACAAACCTTAAGGACGCCATCAGAGAGAAAGGTGAAATAATGGAGTTCTATGACCTAACGGAACTCGTTCTAAAAAGTATGGGAGGAAGTGTATAAATGTTAGATAGAGAGGTTTACAGATCTCTTGAGAAAATTGTGGGAACTGAGAACATTACTGAGGAACCAGGCATCCTTGACACTTATGCCTATCAGTGGTGCACCGAGGTTGAAAAGGCTCTCAGAGGTGAGGAACCCTCACGATTCGGTAACAGACCAGAAGCAGTTGTACTACCTTGCTGCACCAGTGAAGTTCAAGCAATTATGAAGGTTTGTAACCAGTTCGGTATAAAATCTAAGGCTCATAGCACCGGTTTCGGAGTCTGGGGAGCGGTATCCGGACCCGGCGTAATACAGATAGATCTCAGGCGAATGAACAAGATTATTGAGATAAACGAGAAAAACATGTATGCAGTCATTGAACCTTATGTGACCAATGCTCAGCTTCAATCCGAACTTATAAAGAGGGGATTAAACCACCACATGCAGGGAGCGGGACCTCAAACCTCACCTCTAGCAAGTCACACCTCAATGGTGGGACCCGGATTCACATCCGCTAGCACCGGATTTAGTGGTCGCAATGTGCTAGCAGTGGAGTGGGTTCTGCCCACAGGTGAAATTCTGAGATTAGGCTCACTTAACTCTAGCGAGGAATGGTTTAGTGGAGATGGTCCGGGGCCCAGTCTGAGAGGTGTTATGAGGGGATTCATGGGTGCCTATGGTGGTCTCGGTGTGTTTACTAAATCTGCGATAAAGTTATACCCTTGGCCGGGTGCCCGGGAATGGAAGGTGAGTGGTGTTATTCCAAATTATGATTTTGAGATTCCAGCTCTTTGGAAAATGTATGTGCTCAACTTTCCAGACTGGGACTCGTTCGAGAATGCATATTACAGAATTGGAGAAGCTGAGGTCAGCATGATGGCTATGGCTTCTTCCCAGGAAGGATTAGCCACAATGTTTTCCAACACTAGGGAGCAAACCATCGAAAAAATCCTGTCAGAACTGATGACCAAGACTCAGAGATACTTCATCGTACTGGTCACCGCACACACCGAAAGAGAATTCAAGTATCGAACAAAGCTGGTAGAGGAGATAATAAGGGAAACGGGCGGCGAGGATCTGGTTGAAGCGGGTGTGGTGAAACCGCCTTCGATCAGCTATGCTGAAGGTGTTAGAAACATGCTGGGAAGTCATGCTTTCCGCTTCACAAGCTGCTTCCAGAGCACACACGGGGGAATGGACACCATATCCATGGCCATAAATATAGCCAAGGTGAATGTGCCCATTAAACGTAAGTACATAGAGAAGGAGTTAATCGGCGACGACAGAGGAGAGGGCATGTGGATCACCTTCTACGAGCAGGGACACTTCGCACACATGGAGATGCCTACAATATACGACCCCACTGATCCGGAGTCCTGCAGGGGATACGCGGACTACTCGATGGAGTGTAACGAAGCGGACATAGAGCACAGCTTGGGCATCCCGTTCTTCATAGTGGGAGACAGGATGCACGACCTATTTGGTCCACACTGTGGCAATTACCAGAACTGGCTCCGCAAAATAAAAGAAGCTTTCGACCCCAATGGTGTCTCGGATTCGGATCACTACATATCTTCAAAAAAATGAAGAAACATAGCGAAATGAAGATAATCAAAAAAGGTATCTAGATTTAAGAGTCTATTCCAAAGAAATAAAATGGAGTGCGTTTTATTGAGAGTGATCTAAGATGAGAGAGAAAACTCGTAAGGAGGTTGGGCAAACTATTATAGATTTTGCAGAAGCGAGTCTGAGTAAGGTTGAATTCACGATTGAGGAGCTTAAGAGAGCTTTTCCATTTCATGCTATATTCTTCCCTGACGAAGCTTTGAAATCTTTCAAGATCCAGCGAAGTCTGGTAACGAGAATGGGAATGACGCTTTATCCAAAACTGGCTGTTATAATTGCTGAGGATAATTATCAGGATGTACACTGTAATTATCCGATTTCTGGTAGAGCATTGGCGAAGAGAGTAAACATAATGGATCGAATTATAGATGAGCTGCGTTCTGGTAGAAGAAGCCCTAACCATGATAGTGAAATGAAAGAAATATTGTCAGTAACTGGCGGCAAACCGATTAACATATCCATTATTGCTGATTTATTTTAAGTGATTTTAAGCCGGGTCCGCTCTTTCTCGAAATTAAAACGCCTAGACCGAACTTGGATATTTGTGCAGAATCAAAGAAAAAGATGCTTTATTTTCAAGCATTATTTGAAGGTCAGAAACCAGAAGCATATCTTGCTTTTCCTTACAACCCCTTTGTTTATAGAAAAAAATATGACCATAAATTCACTAAGCAAATCATGGACTTAGATAAGGAAGTCTTAATGGGGGAGGAGATGTGGGATAAGATAGGTGGCACTGGAACTTATGAAGAATTGTTGGAAATAGCTGAGGAGGCAAAAAAAGCTATTTTAGAAAAGAAAAAAGCCGTTTAAGAGTTTGGACATGTTTTGATCTTACTCAGCGTCCTCAATTTTCTTAAAGACTAGTATATACTCGTACCTCAGTCGAGCATAGCCGCCGAGAATGGGTCTTCTTATCATTCTGTCCAAGGCAAAACCTGCGCTTTCAGCAAACTCGATGTATTTTTGATGGATTGGCAATTTCTTTTCCTTATACGTAACATCGCCTATTATGGTTATACAGTATCTCTTAGGCTGTAAAACTTTATTCATTTCTTTGAAAGAGCCCATCATATCTTTGTAGTAGTTATCTATTCTTGTTTCACCTTTCCCTCTGAGACCAACCATATCTTTTACCAGAGTCTCTGCGTTAATATTCAAATATGATAAAGCGTGTAAGTCGTTCTTTATGTAGTCCACAGCTATACTATAAGGTGGTGAAGTAATAATTCCGGCGAAGTATTCTTTTGGAAACATTTCGCTTAGCTTTCTTGCGTCTCCTTCCAGTACGTTCTCATTTCCGAGTTGAAAATCAAGCTTTTCCTTTAAGGCTTGGAAATTTTCAACGGTCTTCAATATAGCGTTCAAGTTATTATTGAATCCATCCCACATAGGTTTCTTAATATAGGTGTAATCGGACAAAGCGTACAAATAACATAATTGGTAAAACCTGTAAACTCTATCGTCGGATATTAACTTCGACTCGTTTTCTGCAGTTTTAACATACGTTTCAAGATTTGAAGCCTTTACGAGAGTCCCTTCTAATTTTCTGTTAAAATAGTGGAATATCTTTTCCCTAGGAACCGATTCTAGCATTTCGGCTGTGAAATCCAATAGTTCGCATTTTACTTTTGACAGCAACGTACATATGGGATTAATATCCACACCCCAACTGTCCACACCTATTGTCTTGGCTTCAATAAGTGTCGTCCCACTACCAACAAAGGGATCTAGAAGCCTATCTTCTCCCTTAAGACCCATCCAGTTGATAAGAGCTTTTATCATTTGAGGATGGAACTTCGCCTTGTACGGATAAAACCAATGGGTTAAATACTGGCTAGTTCTGCCAATTTGACCCTTCCCTTTAATATTTGAAATATAGTAGTGAAATGTTTTTTCCCCGTTGACTTCCTCAAAATAAGCGCTCCGTTTTCTAAAAGCCTCTAAATCCTCCCACCAACTTGATAACTCCATCTTAGCGAGCAGAGCTTCATAGATAGAGCCAACATCATCAAAAAGTTTAACATCGATAGATTTCGGTATACCATTAAGAATCCAATCCATTATAGGTTCAGCCATGCACCTTGTTGTCTCTTGATCTTCGACCATTCTTACTTACCTCAACCTTTTTCGGCACACCATTTCGGCACCAATTTCCCCGATAATGGGTTACTTTTTCTGCTTTTTTAGATAAGTGTGAACAATACCTACTAAACTATTTATTCATAAATTCTTTGTTGAAATGAAAATATAAATCCCGCGGAAGGTTTACGCTCTGAATCGATAGGATACTGAAGCGATAGCAAAAATAACACCCGAGCGGGCAATTCAAGCCCATGTAAAATTATTTGGATGTGTTCTAATAACGATGGAATACAACGAAGCTGACATAAAATACGGTTTGGACATCAATTTTTCGTCGTGGGAGATAAGATGCACGATATGTTCGGTCCAAACTGAGGCAACTACCAGAACTGGCTAGGCAAAATAAAAGAAGCGTTCGATCCCAATAGCGTTTCGAATTCGGATCACAACATATCATTTAAAAAAATAGAAGAATCGCTTTCAAATAGCAACAGCGAAGTTTAGCTATCATCAAACAGATAATAATATATAGGATAAAGGAAAAATCACCTATCAAATTCATAAACTAGATTTTATTAGTCTAGTGAAATTAGTCTTGGAGACGTCTATTGTGGTTTCCAGGTTTTCGATTTGGATCGGACAACATTCGGTTGCTGCCTACTTCATAGTGGCTTATATTATTACGTGGATGGGTGTATTACCCTTGGTTGCTTCCGCTCAGGGCATCATTAACATTCAGTTATTTCCTAATCTGCATATTATTGGAGCCTTCGGACCTTTTTTAGCAGCATTTATTGTTACAACAATTATTGGTGGACGGCAAGGCATCGGTGAATTGTTTGGAAGGATGTTGCGCTGGCGTGTAGGAATCACTTGGATTCTGATCGCCGTGTTCAGTCCGGTAGCCATCTTCACCCTTTCAGCGGCCCTCGCTTATGTTTTTTGGCCTACGTGGTCGGATTTGGGACAGTTACTTGAAGCATTTTGTTCGTATCTTCGGGATCTCACGGTAGGGGTTGGCACAACCATGTGGCTCATAAGCAGTGTAATCGTCTCTTTTTCCTATGGTTTTCTGGAAGAACCGGGGTGGCGGGGATTTGCTCTGCCTAGGCTTCAAAAGGCCCGCAGCGCTAGAACGGCTACGGTTATTCTAGCCATATTCTGGGGTCTCTGGCACTTGCCATTTTTCTTCTATAGATTTGATTTCCAGATATTTACTATTATTGGATTCTTTGTGAGTTTATTGTTTGGTGCAATCTGGCTGACCTTTTTGTATAACAGTACAGGTGGGAGCATCTTGATGGTCTCTTTGTGGCACACTTTCTGGAACATCGTAGTTATCCTCGGTCCGAGCATTTCGGGCAATATTGTTTTTCTAATGAACATTATGGTAATCATCATCGCAGTCGTCGCTCTGAGAATTGGTGGGCCCGAAAAACTTTCCACCAAGGACAAACACATTATCTAAAAATAATAATATATTCATAATAAGACAGCAATAAGTGAAAAAAAGGTTTCAAGTACTAACCTGTATAAAATTAATATTTATTCTGCCTTTTCTTTAAGCCATTTAGTTAATCCAATTTTCTTCCTTCCTATGAGAGCATTTTTTCTCGTAATAGCCGATTGCTTTGCCTGCTCAGGACTCATAGAAGAATCGTTTAACTCCATCTCAAGAAAAGTTTTACACGGAAATTTATCGCATAAACCACAGTGCTCTAACTTTTCCCTGTTCACACAACAATCATATAAAGGGCAAACTTCAACCTTCATGAATTCTATCCAGAATGGTTTTCCTTCCAGATATTCACAGCCCACACATTTTTCCTTATAGTATTCGCAGTTTCCACAGTAAAGCCCACATATTGTAGCTAATTTTTTATCTACATTAAATTCAACTCTATTCTAGTTTTCAGATTCTAATCTTGTATTATTTCAATTTTATGTCCTAGAATGATAAAATAAGACGTGAAAAATTTTTAATGGGGAAGTAGAATTATTCTTCCAAAATGGTTAATCGCATTATGCCTGAGATTCCGTCGAAACCACTGTCGAAACTGTATATTGTTTTAATTTTTAGGTCTCTCATTACAGCTACAGTAATGGCGTCGGTGAAACTCAATCTTTCATACATTTTAAATATTTGTATTCCCGCTTCAAAGTGTTTATTCTCAACTTTTATAATTGTTAGTTTGGGAGAGGAAAGTAAGATGTCTAAGATTTCGATGGAAGCATTTGTGCCCATTTTTTTTCTAACAAATGTGACAAGTTCATCAAGAATATAATCAGTGATTACAGGTTTTCCCAAGGTACCTTCTTCAACGCTATTAACTATTTCTTTACCCTCTTTGTGATGTTTTTCTTTTAGGAAGGCTGCTGCGATGAAAACTGTAGTATCTAGGAAAGGATTTTTAATGTTCACCGCTGGCTACCTCATCGTGTTCTAAGGCAGAATCAAATCCCTTTTCGGTATCGTATTTTCCGATTAGGTCTGTAAGCCTGGCGTTTTTCTTTAAGGGCCTAATAAAAATTTCTTCACCGGTATCTATCCATACGATTTCGTCCCCAGGCTCCAAACCATGTCTCTCCCTAGTTTCAGAGGGCACAGCGACCTGATACCCCTTCGAAATTCTCAATTTTTTAATAACTACAGCCACAGTAAACACCATGAATTAATAAAGAAATCATGAAATAAATACTTTTTCATGATTTAAAAAGAACAAGAAACATGCATCCATTTTATTCAGTAAAAACTCAGAATAAAAAAGATAAAAGGTGCCAAAAAGGGGTTAAAAAAGGAATTGGACCCAAAAGAACAGAACCACCCCCTTGGTGAAAACTAGGGAAGACTGAATATATGTGGTTTAATAGTATAGATTCTTCGTTTAAAACCATACTTATTTAGAAATATGTCCTTCACATCAACACTTTAAAGCTCTTAAAAAGTGGAGGATTTTAGAAGTGATTATTTTTTGGAAAATGGGTTGACTCATTTTAATTCTCTAACATTTATTTTTTCCAGATCCGCTATACCCAAACCCTTTTCCTGCGCCAGTTTCAGGTGTTTTATGGAAAGTGGGTCAATCCCTAATATATTTGCGCCTACTGCATCAGCTGCCACAGGATCTTGGGAGAGTATCATTACATTGAATTTTTTGGTTTCTCCCCCTAGTTCTCCTCTTACGTTTCCCTCTATTCCATCTATTATGGCCAGGTCTGGGGCTTTGTAGAGATTTATGTCTACTATACTTTGGTGTATTCCCTTACTGTGAAATCTTCCCTTGTGTCCACCGATGGTCGCTCCCAGCATATTTTTGACCGAGAGGGTGACGCCGGCTTCGCCGTGTACTTTTAATACCGCAGCCGAAACCAGATAGCAGTCCTTTAATGTTAGGGGGAATTCGTATTCTTTTAGCACCATAGTCTTAGGGTTTTTTAATTTTTCATACTGGTCGTTGTTTAGGTCCACCAGTTTTACTCCGTATTTTTCGGCTAATTGCTTGTATCCTCGGTCTCGGTATGCTATGTTTGTGTCCGCCCATCCCGACCCCTCTGCTATGATGATTTCTTTGTTGAATTTTTTGAGGTTCTTGATTATGGCTTCCACTGTTTTTGCGGAGGTGGTTGTAGGATGAGGTTTATTTCCTATGAGGTTGGGTTTTATTACGATTTTTTTCTGAGGAATTTTAAGGTCCAGTTCCCCGAAACCAGTGGTTACCATTTTTTCCGAATTATTGCCTCTAACAACTATCACCAGGGAACTGGATTTGATCTGTTTAAGGCTTGAATTCATTATGCTTTGGGTCATTTTTATCATTGTTACTTTATTCCGGCTACCCTTTTGGCTCTTTCCTTATACTCCTGGAGCTGGTTCTGGTATTCTCCGTAGATTATCATTCTTTGTGCTTGGAGTGATCCTTCACCATGTAGTGCTAGGACTTCTATTCCTCCTCCGATGTCGGAGGCCATCCAGATTCTTATGAGTTGCAGCATTCGTAATCTGTGTTCTGTGGGTATTCCTTTCTTGCCTCCCAGATACTTGTCTATGTAATCTTTTAATTCAAGGTTTTGGTAGTCCAGATAAGTCGGTGCAGTAACCAAAATTCCCCCACACAGGTCTTGTACCCATTTAACGAAGTTATGGTAGTTTTCGGCAAAGTGATATTTTGAAATGTTGCTGATCACTGGGTTGGGTACTGCTATTCCGCCATGCATCACGGGGTCGCTGCAGGAGGCTTTGGCTAGAGATTTTAACATCTCCAAGTATATTATCATGTTAGTTATTTTTTCTCGGACATGGGAAATGCGGTCGATTCCATTATACTCCGCTATGGCTTGAGCCATTCCCAGTTGTAGTTCGGTTAAAGCGATTCGATAGCAGGATGCAGTGTGTCTGTGGAAGAACGAGAAATTATAGGCAATGGTTCCAGCATATTGCCATTCACCACAGAGAAAAACCCTTTCCCAAGGTATAAAAACGTCGTCAAATACTAGTAGGGACTCGGTGTGCATTCTTATGGGAACATCCACCGGAAACTCCAATGGGCTTTGCTCGTACCTAAGAGGGTGACATATGTGTTTCAACCCCTTAGCGTTTCCAGGAACCGCAAAGCACACAGCATAGTCCTTGTCACCTTCCCTCATGGCTCTGCAGGGCAGAACGAGGGTATCGTCGGAGTATGCCGAAGCGGTTATGTGCACTTTCGCGCCCCTTACTATTATTCCTTCATCATTTTGATCCACTACTCGAACATAGAAATCAGGATGGGTCTGATCAGGAGAGGACGGGTGTAAGCTTCTATCTCCTTTTACATCGGTCATTCCGCAGGCTATACTCAAATCTTTTTTTCTAACATGTTCGTAGTAATCAGTAATTCTCTCAATGTATTCCTCCTTTCCCATTACTTGGGAAGTTACCCAAATAGCGTTCAGACAGTCGCCAGCCACATCCTTGGTAAAGGGTATTACTCCATCACCCAGCCGGGTTGCAGTAACTATTAGTTCATGTCTTTTAAGGAGATCTTCCGCGGTTTTGGGAAGATAATAGTGTCTGCTTATTGGTTCCCCGGTTTCGGGGTGTTTTGCTACTGCCAAGTCCCGGTACTTGGGGTGCTCAGCCATTTCATAGTCAACCGCAGCGGTTTCCACCCCCACTTTCAGCATGGGATGGGTGGTTACATCATTCACTTTTTCTCCAAGGATCCAGACTTGTCGACCATCTCTTAAACCTTCTTTATATTGATTTACAGTTCTCAAACCCATAAAATATCATCTCCCAGATTGAAAATTCTTTTCAACTTATAGGTACTTTAATCTTTTCCATAATTTAATTTATAATAGAATTTTTTAAGACTCAACAAACGATAAGATTTAAATATTTAAAGAATTAATAAACGCAAACAAATCTGGTGGAAAAGGAGGTATGAAAAATTAGAACTTTTAAGGGAGGTCACCTTTATTATCCTGAAATTCCTTTTTTCGGAATTTTAGACGACACCGTTGAAAGATATCCCGATAAGCACGCTTTTCTTTATCCAAGAGAAATGACTTTCAGAGAGTTTGGTGAATCTGTAGATAGAATAGCCACCGCCCTAGCGGATATGGAAGTTAAGAAAGGTGATAGAGTTATGCTCTTTTCACCTAACAGCATCGAATGGGAGATTGCTTGCTTCGGAATATCTAAGGCTGGTGGAGTCATAGTTAGTATGAACCCAATGTTCAAAGAATCAGAGGTAGAGTATCAGGTTAACGACGCTCAAGCAGAAACCATAATCGTCAGTGAGGGAAACTACCCGGTTGTTAAGAATGTTCTTGATAAAACCGGACTAAAGAGAATAATTGTAATCGGTGAGAAGCAGCCAGACACCTTTTCCTTTAACAAGCTTTTAAAAAAGTATAAGCCAAAACCACCCAAATACAAGTATAATGTTAAGGAGGATCTAGGCGCGCTCATTTATTCTAGTGGAACTACCGGACTGCCAAAGGGGGCAATGTGGACACACTATAATCTAATTGCTAATACCTTACAATGGTCCAGCCACACCGACTTTAACGAAACAGACGTTTTTATAATACTGATTCCACTCTACCATATTTTCGGATTCATTCTTTCAATGGCCATGTCTGTTCTGAACGGTGCCCCTCAGGTTATGATGGCTGGTTTCAATCTAGCAGAGTGGTGCGAACTGGTGGAAAAATACCAGGTAACGTATAGTCTCTGTGTTCCGCCTCTACTAAACGCTATAGTGAGATGGCTTGAGATTCCCGAAGTAAAAGGATATGATTGGAGCTCCTTACATGTGATGGGTAATGGTGCAGCACCCGTACCTACTGAACTCGTTGAAAAATTTGAGAAACTGGCGAAGGAAAAATGTAAATGTTCAGACGATCTTCTAGTCGGCGTCGGCTGGGGATGTTCTGAGTGTGGTGTAGCAACGGCGGCACCCTTTCATAAGAATAAAATAGAAACAGCTGGAGTACTCATGCCAGACACCCAACTCAAGATAATCGATGTCTTGTCGGATGAAGAGATAACCGAACCGAACAAGATGGGAGAAATCGCTCTAAGAGGTCCCATGATTTTTAAGGGATATTGGAATAAGCCGGAAAACACGGAGCTGGCTTTCTGGACTGATCCCAAAACAAAACTAGAATGGTTCCGAACTGGTGACGTTGCCACTGTGGATGAGGAAGGATACGTGACCATTGTTGACCGAATGAAGGAGATGATAAAGTACAAGGGCTACGCCGTGGCACCCGCTGAACTCGAAGATCTATTATTCAAAAACCCCAAGGTACTGGACGCAGCTGTAATACCTAAACCAGAATCTAAGGGGGCGGTCGGAGAAATTCCGAAGGCCTTCATAGTTCCTAAACCAGAGTATAAGAAGGACATAACCGAAAAAGAGATAATCGACTGGGTGGCTGAGAGAATAGCACCATACAAGAAGATTAGAGAAGTGGAGTTTATTGACCAAATTCCGAGAGTTCTCAGCGGTAAAATTTTGAGAAGAGATCTGATAAAAAGAGAACGCGAAAAAATGGGACTAGCATAATACTAATATACCAATATCTAATAGACCTTTTCTCTAAATGTGTTAAATATGTTTAAATGAAAAATAAAATATAAGTATTTGAAAAGTAAAAACTTTATAGTAAATGGTTAAGGAGAGACTGTGAATGAAAATTTATAAGGGAGGCCACCTTTACTACCCCGAAATTCCCTTCTTCGGAATTTTAGATGACACAGTGGGAAGATTCCCGGACAGATACGCTTTTCTGCACCCGAAAAAAATAACCTATAAAGAGTTCGGTGAATCCGTGGACAGAATAGCCACTGCCCTAGCAGACATCGGAGTTAGAAAGGGTGACAGGGTAATAATTTATTCACCCAACTGCATCGAATGGGAGATTGCTTGCTACGGAATATCCAAAGCTGGAGGCATCTTCGTTCCAATGAACCCTATGTTCCGAGAGTTCGAAGTGGAATACGAGATTAAAGACGCCGAGGCAGAGACCATAATAATCCATGAGGGCATGTACCCGATTGTTAAGGGTGTTAAGGATAAAACAGGGCTAAAAAACATAATAGTCATTGGGCAGAAACAGCCGGACACATATTCCTTCAGCGAACTATTAGAAAAATACGAGCCCAAGCCACCAAGATATGAGTATGATGTTAAGGAGGATCTGGCCACACTCTTGTATACAAGTGGAACCACGGGACTACCCAAAGGGTCAATGCTCACGCACTATAATATGGTTGCCAACACTATTCAATGGTCCAGCCACACCGACTTTAACGAAACAGATGTTTTCATAATACTCATTCCGCTCTACCACATCTTTGGCCTCGCACTATCCATGAACCTTACCATTTGGAACGGTGGGGCACAGGTGGTAATGTCCGGCTTCAATTTGGCAGAATGGTGCGAACTGGTGGAGAAGTACCAAGTAACCTACAGCCTCTGCGTGCCCCCTCTACTTAACTTAATAGTGAGGCATCTTGAGAACCCGGAAGTAGAGGGTTACGATTGGACTTCTTTCCACGTAATGGCTAACGGAGCGGCACCGGTTCCCACAGAACTCGCTATAAAGTTTGAAAAGCTAGCGAAGGAAAAGTGCAAAGGAACCGAGGATCTTTTAGTGGGACAGGGCTGGGGGCTCTCTGAAGCTGCTCCAGTAGCAGCGAATCCCTTTCACAGAAATAGACTAGAAACTCAGGGAATACTCATGGCGGACACCGATCACAAGATAGTCGACGTCTTGACAGATGAGGAGCTACCAGAACCGGGTCAGATGGGAGAAATAGTGATTAGGGGTCCCCAGGTTTTTAAAGGATACTGGAAGAAGCCGGAAGCCACCGAGCAATCTTTCTGGACTGATCCCAAAACAGGATTGAAATGGTTCCGAACGGGTGATGTGGCCTTCATAGATGAGGAAGGATACGAACATCTTGTGGACAGGATGAAAGAGATGATAAAGTATAAGGGCTACGCTGTGGCACCCGCTGAACTTGAGGACCTACTCTTCAAGCACCCCAAGGTATTGGACTGCGCCGTGATACCGAAGCCGGCACCCGACCAAGCGCTCGGAGAAATTCCCAAAGCCTTCATAGTACCCAAACCGGAGTATAAAGGTAAAATAACCGAGCAGGAGATAATCGACTGGGTGGCTGAGAGAATAGCGGCCTATAAAAAAATTAGAGAAGTGGAGTTTATTGAAGGCATCCCCAGAGTCATAACAGGAAAGATACTGAGAAGAGACCTCATAAAGAGGGAAAGAGAGAAAATGGGATTAAAATAAAAAAACAGAGGTAAAATGCATTTTTATCTGTAATCTTTTTTTCCTTAGTTATCAAGTCAATAAATTGGCTACCTATAGGAGACTTGGTTTATTGAGTTTTTCACTTCAGCATGGATGAAATTTTAGTATAGGAATCCTGCGCCTTTCGAGGTGGGTTTAACAATCTTTGAGTACACGTCTAGAACTCCTTTCTTGACCTTGGGCTCTGGGGCTTCCATTTTTTCAATCTTTCCTGCAGTTCTTTTTCTGGAATTTTTAAGTCGAGTCTGCGGTTTGGTATATCTATCGAAATAATGTCCCCGTCTTTTACCACCGCTATGGGTCCACCATTCATAGCTTCGGGGTCCACATGTCCAATGCAGGGTCCCCTAGTGGCACCTGAGAATCTACCATCAGTGACTATAGCAACACTGTTTCCGAGACCGGTACCTATCAATGCTGCGGTTGGCTTGAGCATCTCTTTCATTCCGGGACCTCCCCTTGGTCCCTCGTATCTTATCACTATGACTTCTCCTGAACTTATTTTGCGTCCCATAATTGCATCTAAAGCATCTTCCTCAGCGTTAAAAACTCTGGCTTTACCTTCAAACTTTAACATACCGGGATCCACGCCAGCTTGTTTGACTACTGCGCCGTCTGGTGCTAGTGTTCCTTTTAGTATTGCGAGCCCTCCCTCTTTGTGAACCGGACCACTTTTCGGCCTAATCACCTCGCTATTCACCACAACAGCATCCTTAATGTTTTCACCAAGAGTTTTTCCAGTAACTGTCATTACATTGAGATGAATATCGTCTCCTAATTCCTTGAGCACAGCGGGTACTCCACCAGCCTCATCCAGTTCCTGCACAGTATAGGGTCCACTTGGATCCATGTTGCAAAGGTGTGGAGTCTCTTTGCCCAGTTTGTCAAATAATTCCAAGGGTATCTCTATGCCTACTTGGTCTGCTATTGCTGGGAGG
>NZ_JBRAKS010000034.1:0-17661 GCF_052745115.1 Candidatus Jordarchaeum sp. | reverse complement strand
TTCTCTCCACTATAAGGGTATCCCTACCCCCAAAAACTCATTTTCAAATACTGTACTAGAAAAAAAGTAAATATACTTTAACAACAAATTACTAACTACAAAAATGGTTATTTTTAGAAATATGGAGGAGCAAAATTGGCAAAATCTGAAGTATTATATATGGATGACAGATCAGAAAGTACAGCAACCAGCTTAGTGGCAAAAGAACTACATCTATTCGAAGAAGCTAAACTAAACGAGTGTATAGATAAAGGCGACTATGTAGCAATAAAATTACACATGGGTGAGTGGAACAATACTGCCTACCTCCGGCCAGTCTACGTAAGAGCGATGGTGGACAAAGTCAAAGAACTTGGAGGAAAGCCCTTTGTGGTTGATACAACCACTCTACCGTATGCGCCTTACGTGTTCCGAACAAACGCTTGGGATGAGTACATGACCATAGAAAGAAACGGCTTCAACTCAGGAACAGTGGGATGCCCCGTAATAATCGGAGACGGCTTCCTGGGAACAGACGATGTCAGAGTAGACCTACCCGAAGGATATATACTCAAAGAACAATACGTGGCAACTGCAATAGCATGTGCAGATGCTATGATAGTTTTAACCCACTTCAAAGGACACCCCATGGGAGTCTTCGGGGGGTCCATTAAAAACATTGGAGTAGGATGTGCATCTAAGAGAGGGAAATATAATCTACATCTAGGTGTTCATCCCGTACTAGGTTTGCAAGCGTTAGGATACTTCCCACAATACTGTAATGGTAGGGAATGTGAGAAGTGGGAGACATGTGTTTCTTGCTGTCCTGAAGGCGCGCTGTTTGTTCCAGAAGACGGGCCGATTCAATTTAATCGAGAACTGTGCAAAGGTTGCCTAGCCCATCTATTCATGACCTTAGACTGCGGCGTTTTTGCAACCCTAGAAGTATTAGACACCCTTGAAGCAAGCTCCATTGCAATAGCTGACTCGGCACTCGCCTGCATGAAAACCTTCGAACCAGGAAAAGTGGGATTCATAAACTTTGCAATAGACAGCACTCCCTGGTGCGACTGTATCCCCTATTCCGACCGCCCCATCATTCCAAACATGGGAATCTTCGCCGGTAAAGATCCTGTGGCGCTAGACCGAGCCTGCCTAGATATGGCTACAAAATCAATAGGAATGCCCGGCTCAGCGGCAGAACAAAAATTTGTAGCGGCTCCAGGTTTACCAAAATTCAGTGCCGCAGGATCCTTCATGGGTATAAGTGAAGACATTCAGTGCAACGTAGGACAAGAGATAGGATTAGGAAGTAAGGAGTACGAGCTCAAAACCGTGGAACCCATGGAATCAGCACTCTCAACCTTCCTATACCCGCAAACCGCAGGCTCCACGTTGAAGAAATTCTACAAGACGATACACCCTGTTCCCAAAGAAGGATTCAAACGAGTTGAACACCCCGACTTACAAAAAGTGAGGTGAGGAAAATGTTTGGATGGATGGGTAAATATCTAAGAGTAAACCTTTCAGATGGAAAAATAAAAGAGGTACCTATAGATGAGCAATGGGCAAAAACATGGATCGGAGGTAGTGGATTTGGAGCTCGACTACTCTATGACGAGGTCCCTCCTGACATTGATGAATTCGATGAGAAAAATAAACTCTACTTCTTCACCGGGCCCCTATCAGGTGGCCTGCCCTGTAGCTCAAGATTTACCGTAGTATTCAAATCTCCAATCTCTCACGGCTACGGAGAAGCCAACTCCGGCGGATTCTTCGCCTTCGAAATGAAGAGAGCAGGATACGACGGAATAGTCATCGAAGGAAAGTCCGAAAAACCAGTATACCTCTCAGTAAAAGACAACAAATATGAACTCAGAGATGCCTCAAAAATCTGGGGGAAAGGAACCTTCCAGACCCAAGAAATGATCCAGGAAGAAATTGGAGAGAAAAAAGCCAGAGTTCTATGCATAGGACCAGCGGGAGAGAAAAAATCTAAACTAGCATGCATCATAAACGATGAAGCCCGCGCCTTAGGAAGAGGAGGCTCTGGAGCAGTGATGGGAAGCAAAAACTTCAAAGCCATAGCCATAAGAGGGACAGGGGAAATACAGTGGGCAAACCCCGAAGCGGTAAAGGAACAAATCAAAAAATATTCCCACTGGATAGAAATCAACCCCATGGTCGCACTGGGACTAGGAAAATATGGAACCGAATATTTTATGGACTCTATGAAACCCCTTGGGGACATCCCCATTAAAAACTGGCAGCTCGGAGAATGGGAAGGAACAGACAAAATCGGCGGCGGAGCCATGTACAAAACCATACTCAAAAAACAAACCGCCTGCTACAACTGCCCCATAAGATGCGGCAGATGGATAGAAATCAAAGAAGGACCCTACAAATACGAAGGACCAGGACCAGAATACGAAACCTGCGGAACATTCGGAGCACTACTACTCATAGACAACCTCGAACCAATATCCTGGATCAACTACCTCTGCAACGACTACGGAGTAGACACCATCTCCACAGGAGCCACAGTAGCCTGGGCCATAGAAGCCTACGAAAAAGGCATAATCAAAAAACAAGACATAGACGGAATAGAACTAGCCTGGGGAGACCCCGACGCAGTAGTCAAACTCACCGAAAAAATAGTCAGAAGAGAAGGAAAAGCCGGAGAACTCCTAGCCGACGGCTCACAAGCAGCAGCAGACAAACTAGGCAAAGGACACGACTTCCTCACCACAGTCAAAGGATTGGAAGCTCCAATGCACGATCCCAGGGCATTCTACAGCATGGGAGTCGAGTATGCCACTGCTCCCCGGGGTGCTTGCCACGTAACCGGCTATCCCTCAATTGCAGATATGGGACTGCTGCAACCGCCAGCAGGAATAACGAAGAGAACTGGGAGGTTTGACCCCACCGGGAAGGGTACACTCACCGCAACTATGCAAGATGTCTTCGCGGTGCTAGGAGCTGGAGTGATATGCATGTTTGGTGGGACGGCTATGAGTACGCCGACGTTTTTGGATGCGTTTAAGTATTGTTGTGGTTGGAATATTGATGAGTTGACTTTGAAAATTACCGCTGACCGGTTGTTTAATTTGAAGTGGGCTTATTGTGTGCGTGCCGGTATGACTGCTGAGGATAATAAGCTTCCTAAGCGTTTGCTGCAGCCTACTAAGGAGGGTGGTCAGAAGGGTAAGGTTCCGCCGATGGATGACATGATGAAGGACTACTACGCGTTTCGGGGCTGGACTGAGAACGCTATTCCCACCAAGGACCGATTGATTATTATCGGTTTGCCTGATGTGGCTAAGGATCTCTGGGGCGAGTAATAATAAATTTTTAAGTGGCTCTTCTTTCCTTTTTTCTTTTTTTTATGGTTTTTTGCTTCTATTTAAAGTTATTAATTATGTGAAAGTGTTATGGTGTGTTGTTGCGAGTGTGCCATCAAAGCCAAAAGACTGAAATATTATTGGTCAATTAATTAAACTTGCTGATTGCTTACCTTTGATTCATGATTCTTTAAGGTGGTTAGATGAGGGTTACTGTCAAGTACTATGGTGTGATTAAGCAGCTTGCTGGCACTTCTTTAGAGGAGTATGATTTACCGAAGGATTCTTTGCTTACGGATTTGATGAATTTAATTGTTAAGCAGCATAAGGGGGATGGGCTGTATGATAAGTTGTGGAATAAAAAGGAGAAAGAGCTTAAACCACTGGTTATGGTGGTTGTTGACGGGGAGGACCCCATGGAACAAGGTGGTTATGATAGGGTGATGCTGAAGGAGGGCTCCAAGGTAGAGTTAACCATGGCTTTCGCCGGGGGATAAATGTCTTTTAATCAAACTTTTTTGGTGTTTTATTATCAAATGTGGTCTCCAGATTTATAAGAAAAATTAGTAATTTTTATTTAACAATTCATATCATATCAAATGTTAGTTTGGTGTAAAACCGGTTATTTTGGTAATTCGGGTATATAAATATATTAGGGTGTTGAAATTGTTACCTCTGGGTGTTGGAATTATCGGGTGTGGTCGGATTTTCGACCTTAATGTTCTTGGTTATCTCCAGACTGATAAGGCTAAGATCGTGGCTCTTTGCGATTCAAGAGGAGTGAGAGCAAAAAAGAAGGCTAAAGAGTATGGTTTATCCGAAGCTAAAATTTACCGAGATTACAATGATTTGCTCAAGGACGAACAAGTGGACTTGGTGGAGATACTGCTTCCCCACTTTTTGCACAAAGAGGTTGCCATTGCCGCTGCTGAGGCTGGCAAACACTTATCGGTTCAGAAGCCACCCGCCATGAATGTTAAAGAAATGGATGAGATGATAAGCGCCGCCAGAAAGGCAGGGGTCAAGTTCAAGGTTTATGAAAACTTTATTTTCTACCCACCTTACCGGAAGGCAAAGGAGCTAATGGATGCCGGAGAGATCGGTGAGCCCCACATGATTCGAATTAAGATGACATCGGGCTCGGTGGAGTGTGGCTGGGAGGTGCCCCTGGAGGCTTGGATGTGGCGGTTTACACCAGACCAGTGTGGCGGAGGACCCACCATCTGGGATGACGGCTACCACAAGTTCTCCATAGCACGCTACTTCATGGGAGATGTGGAAAAGGTATTTTCTTGGATTGAAACCACGGAGCTGGGACCCGGATTATGCCTTGATTCTCCAGCCATAATTATGTGGAAGTACAAGTCTCCTGGAAAACTGGGGGTCTGGGACACATCTTTCGCTCCCGATATGAAAATTAACTCCAAATATTATGGCACTGACGAGAGGGTGGAAATTACTGGAACAAAGGGTTATATCTGGGTCAACCAGTGCACTGGGCAATTGCTTGATATTCCATCGGTCATCATGTATAGGGATGGAGAATTGACACGATTTGAGAACCTTCGATGTGATTGGGCGGACAGCTTCATTGACTCCACTCTTCACTTTATTTATGCAATATTGGAAGACAAGGAGCCAATACTGTCTGGTGAGGAAGGAAAAAAGGTTCTCCAATTTGCCCTCGCTGCCCTCAAATCCGCGGAAACCCACAAGGAAATAAGTCCAGACGAAGTTAAATAGAGAAAAGTTAACTCAATATTCTTGTAGGATTTATAAGAGTGTCTTAAAGAAACTGAGAAAGAATAAAAATGGAGAAAAAAAGGAACTGCACACAGGCATATTCCTTAATTCATTTTTGTTTTTCTTAAGCTTAAAGCTAAGATTGGAGTTGTAGTCTCTATTTTTTTAGGTATTTGGGTATTGGAACATCCCACCAGCCATACGCTTTACCTTGGCTTCTCGGATACTCTATAGCCACCTCTAATTCTATTACTGCGGGTTTACTGGAGTTCATTGCGTTTTCAACAGCTGCTTCTACTTGTTCACCCTTATCTATTTTTTCTGCGTAGCATCCAAAGGATTCGGCTAGCTTCACGTAATCTGGAGAGTAGAGTTCTCCGGCTTTGTTTCTAAACTCCACACCGTAGTCTCTTTCTTTTCCGTAAACATCCATTTGCAGGTCGCGTATCGCGATCCAGCCATAATTATTGAAGATAGTAACCAATATAGGCACTTCATACTGGATGGCTGTTGCTAATTCTTGGCAGGTCATGAGGAATGAACCATCTCCCTCAATGACAATGACTGGGACCTCTGGTTTGGCTAGTTTGGCTCCAATGGCTGCGGGAACACCGAATCCCATGGTTGAAAATCCACCGGGGGAAATATGCGTCCTAGAATAATAGACTGGGAACTCTTGCCACCCTGATGCTTGGGCGTGGCCAGCGCTTGTCACCACTATGGTTTCACGGGGCAAAGCTTTCCTCAATTCCTTGAGGTAGCGAGATATTGTAGTGGGAAAACCTTCCCTCAGCTTTTGCAACTCTTTTTCCCAGTCTTCCTTGAGTTTGCTTAGTTCCTTAAAGTAGTCTGATTGCTCATACTTCCTCTTTGAAGTTATTTTTTGAAGGGCTTTGAGTAGCTCTCCCAGAACACTCTTTGCATCACCCAGTATCGGCACCTCGACCGGATAGTTTTTTCCGATTTCTCCAGGGTCAATGTCCACGTGTATCAGTTTGGTGGGGGGAATACTGAAAGATTCACCGGACTTATAGGAGCTGGCGGTTTCGTCAGCAAAGCGGCATCCCACCGCAAGAATCACATCTGCTTCCCTTCCAATCTTGCTTCCCACCGGTGAACCCTTGGAACCAGTGTAGAAAGCGTTTAGTGGATGGTCCTCTGGGATTACACCCTTGCCCATCATGGTTGTTATTACCGGGGCTCCCAGAAATTCTGCCAGCTCTACCAGCTCTTTTTCCGCGTTTGAGAGGATTACTCCTCCACCAGCAAGAATTGCCGGTCTCTCAGCCTTTGCCAGAAGTTTGGCGGCTTCAAGGATTTTCTGAGGATCACCCTGAACTCTTCCTCCCAGATTAGAACCCACGGGTTCTGGAAGTTCCACTTCGGCCGCCTCTGCCTGAACATCCATGGGTAAATCTATGTGCACCGGGCCCGGTCTACCACCTAGAGCAGCTCTGAGGGCATTGTTTAAAACCCACGGTAACTGGTCAACTCTGGTTACCTGGTAACTCTTCTTTACCACAGGCTCCATAACTCTAGGAAAGTCCGCCCAACGTTTTCTCTCAATCTCCTGTAGAACTCCTCTTCCAAACATGTAAGTGTGAACCGAACCGGTAAAAATCAGCATAGGAATGCTGTCTAGGTAGGCGGTGGCTGCACCAATAACCGTGTTACAGGCACCAGGACCTATAGAAGTGAAAACCGCTAACGGTTTACCAGTAACTCTACAATAACCGTCCGCTAAGTGACAGGCAGACTGCTCATGCCTAACCTGAATAATGGGAACCTCATGTTCCTTAAAAGCATCCACCAAACCCAAATTACCATGTCCCGGAATTCCCACAACGTAGGGGATATTCTCATTCAAAATGGTTTTAGCGATGATCTCTCCACCAGTTAAATAAGGCAAAAATCACACCCCAATAGTATCCTAAATTTTTATTGAATCTATGTGCTCCTTTCCTAAAAACTTTTATTGTAATCACTCTTTATGAAACTCTGAAAGGCTTCCCATACCCCTAACTGGTTTAATCATTGGGAGTTTCAAGCAACGCTCCTCTATTAGTAGAGGTAACTAGATACTGGTAACGCCTAAGATAACCATCAACTTCTTTGAGTTTTGGAGGATTATCTCTCCACTCTTTAAGCCGTCTTCTAAGCTCCTCATCCGGTATTTCGAGGCTCAGTTGCCTTGCCGGAATATTATATGAGATTATGTCTCCATTTTTCACCACTGCTATGGCTCCTCCCTCAGCAGCTTCTGGAGATACATGCCCAATCATAGCTCCTCTGGTGGAACCGGAAAAACGACCATCAGTTATTAACGCTACCTTGTCCCCAAGTCCCATCCCGTTTATAATAGAGGTTATCTGATGCATTTCACGCATCCCCGGGCCTCCCCTAGGACCCTCATATCTAACTACCAAAATGTCACCCGCTACAATGTCGCCGGCCAAGATGTCCTCAATAGCATCTTCCATGGATTCAAAAACCTTTGCAGGGCCCCTATGTACCAGCATTTTGTCAACCACAGCAATATGTTTGCATACAGAGCCTTTTGGAGCCAGATTTCCTTTAAGAACCGCCAATCCCCCTTCTTTGTGAAAAGGATCAGTAAATGGCCTTATGACTTCTGGTCTTAATCCTCTAGCATCCCTGATGTTCTCTTCCACAGATTTTCCGGTTACTGTTATGGCATCGAGATTAAGAATTCCGCTCAACTCCTTCATAACCGCCGGTATTCCCCCCGCCTCATCAAGATCCTTAAGGTTGTGAGGTCCGGATGGTAGCAGATTACAGATGTGGTGGGTCACCCTGTTTAATTCATCAATTTTTTCAAGGTCAAATTCCACCTTTGCCTCTCTCGCTATTGCTGGTATGTGTAGAGTGGCGTTAAGAGAGCCTCCCAGAGCCAATTCCACAATTGTGGCGTTTGCAAACGCTTGAAGCGTCATGATATCCCTTGGAAGCAAACCCTCTTCTAAAAGTTCAACTACCCTCATACCTGACTGCTTAGCTATGCGAATCTTTTTCGCATCCACAGCATGAGCAGTTGCGCAGCCCGGAAGCGACATGCCCAAAGCTTCAGTTACCACCGCCATGGTGTTAGCGGTACCAAACATAGCACAAGAACCGGGACCCGGACAGGCTAATCCCTCAATTACACCAAGCTCCTCCTCATCGATCTCACCTACCTGAAATTTCCCTACAAATTCTCTCATCTCCACCGTTGTAATTTTCCGACCCTTATAAACTCCGGGAAGCATAGGACCCCCAGTAACAACAATGGAAGGTATATTCACTCTGGCAGCAGCCATTAGGTGTCCTGGAACCGTTTTATCACATGAGGGGATGAGAACCATGGCGTCAAACATGTGAGCCTGAACCATAATCTCTATAGAATCCGCTATGAGGTCTCGACTGGGCAAAGCGTATCTCATACCTATGGTTCCCTGACATAAACCGTCACAAACCGCAATAGTGTCAAACTCAAAAGGCGTACCTCCAGCCGCGTTGATCCCTTCTTTGACAGCCTTACCGATCCTTCTTAAATGCACATGACCCGGAACAATCTCATTCCAAGAATTAACCACGGCTATCCAGGGTTTCTCTATGGATTCATCATCTTTACCCGTAGATTTAAGAAGCGCCCGCTGAGTGCATCTCTGGAATCCCCTCTTAATCAGATCACTTCTTAACACTTCTTTCTTCATAAAAACTCACAACCCTCAAAGAATTCGTATAATCGCATAAACTTAACTTACTTTATATTCCTATCCGTAAAGTATCAACCCTACAATGAAAACTATCCAATACTATCTTAAAATAAAAGATTTGAAAAAAAGGACAATAAAAAATGGATGGTAGACGACTGGATACTGTTCTGTACCTATGCCAGATGCTCCAGAACCAGATCAGACAAGTCGTACAGTTTAAGGTTTGAATCCAATCTCTTAATCGCAAGATCCAGATTCGTTTTACACAGAGGACAGGTTGTGACCAACGCGTCTGCCCCGGTTTCTTCGGCTTCGCGTACCCGTTTCTCAGCGATTTCCACAGCGTCTTCCGGAAACTCGGTGAAGTAACCTCCACCTCCACCACAACACTGAGAGTCTCTGCCACTATGCTCCATCTCTACAAGTTCCACACCTGGAATCGATTTGATTACCTCACGAGGAGCATCAAACACTCCAGAGTGTCTTCCCAAGTGGCAGGGATCATGATAGGTCACCTTCATCGGGTTGGTTTTCTTGAGTTTCAACTTACCATTCTTAATAAGTTCCAAGAGAAGCTCCGAGAAGTGCACCAGCTCGAAGTCGAAGTTATCCACCAGCTCCGGATACGCATTCTTAAACGTTGAGTAGCATCCAGCACAGGCAGTTACAATCTTTTTCGCCCCGGTCTTCTTGAAAATCTCAATATTCTCCTTAGCTATATCCACGCTAAGCTTCATCTCCCCATCCCAGTACGGGTGCATACCACAGCAACCTTCATCCGGAGTGATTGTAAAATCGTACCCCGCCTTCTTGAGCAGTTCCACAATGGCTCTCCCAGTTTCTCCGTACCGGTAAGCGGTCACACAGCCGAAGTAAAGCAAAGTATCCGCGGTCTTAGGAACCTCCACTTCCAACCAGTTGAAACGATCTTCCTGAGGCTCCTTGTAAGGATTCTTATACTCCACTATCCTCCTATCCATCTTTTTCTCCGCAGAAAGAGGTCCCAGACCCTGTGCGGTAAATTCCTTTCTGGCAACCTTAAGAATGTTAAAGGGATTAACCTCCGCATCACACTGATCATTACAAATCTGACAAGTAGTACACGAGAAAATCCTTCTCGCAACCTCCGGTGTGGGTTTAATCCAGCCCTTAACCACATTCCGCAGAATCTGCATCTTACCCCTCGGAGTCACCGACTCCCATTTAACCTGCTGGTAAACCGGGCAACGAATCCTACAAAAAGCACAAATATTACACATAGCAAGCTCCGTGCGATAATCCTGCAGAGATTGTTTCTCCGCCGCCTTCAGTTTCTCCCAATCTTCCATAGCTTTCCTTTTCTCTTCCTCATTTGTCCCCATTACCTAACACCTGCCATATAAACATATTCGTCCTTAGGAATTTCGGTTAGTCCCATTACCATAGGATTCATAATATTATTGGGATCAAAAACTCTCTTAATACCACGCATCAACTCCAGAGTATCCTCATGCTCCATCATAATAAACGCCGACTTTGCCATCCCAACACCATGCTCAGCAGACAGAGTACCACCGTACTTCTTTATAATCGCCTCCGCAGCCTCTCTGGAAAATTTCACAGCCGTCTCCCTGGCTTTAGGATCCGCAACATCAATAGCACTACCCATATGAACGTTTCCATCGCCGATGTGCCCGAAAGCAGCCATAAGTCTCCCATACTTGGAAGCTATTCCCTTAACCTCCTTCACGGCGTCTGGTACCTGTGAAATGGGAACCGCAAAGTCCATGATGCTGTTTATGGCCATATTCTCACCCCTCACCTTTGCTAATAGATTCGCCAGTGAGTGTCTGAGTCTCCAAAGCTCCTCTGTTCTATCAGGATCCGTGGAGTATATAATCTGTTGCACTCCTATCTTTTCACAGACATCCCTAATTATCTCTCCTTCCTCTTTCACTACTTCCTCGTTACTCCCATCAACTTCAATGAATAACACTGCGCCCACTTGTGGAAGTTTCTCCTTCTCTCCCAGTGCGGAGTTTAGAACCATAATGCATATGTCGTCCAATATCTCCATTGCTGAGGGCAGGATTCCGGCATTTATGATTTCTGTAGCTGCCTCTAGTCCTTGGTTGTACTCCTTGAAAGCTGGCATTATCATCGCGGTGTATTTTGGTGCCGGAGTGATCTTCAAAATGATTTCCGTAAATACTCCTAGGGTTCCCTCCGAGCCCACAAGAAGTCTAGTCAGATTATAACCCGATGAACTTTTCCAGACTCGTCCTCCGGTTCTAATGATCTTTCCTCCCGGGAGAACCACCTCCAGTCCGAGCACATGATCTATAGTTGCCCCGTACTTTAACGCTCTAACTCCGCTGGCGTTGTTTCCCACCATTCCCCCAACTGTGCAGGCGATTGCGGAGCCCGGGTCTGGTGGGAAGCAGTAACCGTGCTTTCTAAGCTCTTCGTTTAATTCTCCATAGATAACGCCCGGTTGAACCACCACAACTCTATCTTTTAGATTAATTTCTAATATTTTATCCATCTTGACAAAATCGATTAGAATCGCGTCATTGTATGCTAGGGACTGCCCAGCATAACTTGTTCCCGCTCCTCGCGGAGTTATCGGTACCCTGTTTTCATCAGCGAATTTAAGGATCTCAGCAACCTCTTCCTTGTTTTCCGGTCTCGCGACGGCTATGGGGCTCGCTCTCAGAAATGATGCGTCCGAAGCGTAGGCTAACAGTTCCACTGGATCAATAGTAACGTCGTCTTCGCCAACAATCGCCGCAAGGGCGTTGAAAATTTCCTTTTGCTCCATTCAATATTCACCCAAAAAATCTCTACCTTACAGAGAATTATTCTAATTATATTTTTTATCCCTAATAAAGAAATAGATCTTTAAACATTCTTTTCTAATAAATTAAGTTCCCTCCAATAACTCACATCTTTTATTTAATTCCTATCAACTATTATTCTGCTCCGGGCATGTAAACGTATTCATCCTTTGGAATCTCTGTGAGACCCATCACCATAGGATTCATAATGTTGTTCGGGTCAAAAACCCTCTTAATCCCACGCATAAGCTCCAGGGTGTCACCATGCTCAAGAGTCACAAGGTGCGATTTGGCTTGGCCCAGCCCATGTTCTGCGGTGATAGTACCATCATACTTTTTTATAATAATCTCTGCCGCCTCTCTTGAAAATTTGGTTGCGGCTTCCCGTTCCTTAGGATCTTCCACGTTAATAGCTGAACCGAAGTGTACGTTTCCATCTCCGATATGTCCCAGGGCCGCCATGAGTCTTTGTTCTTTGGCTGCTAGTGCTTTTATCTCTTTTACCGCTTCTGGTACTTGTGAGATGGGTACTGCGAAGTCCATGATGCTGCTTATGGCCATTTTTTCTCCCCTTATTTTTGCCAGTAGGTTGGCTAGGGTGTGTCTTAGGTTCCATAGTTCTTCGGTTCTCTCTGGGTCCGTGGAGTGTATTATTTCTTTTACTCCTACTTTTTCACAGATGTTTCGGACCATTTCTGCTCCTTCTTTCACTGCTTCCTCATTGTTTCCGTCGACTTCAATAAATAGTACTGCGCCCGCCTGTGGTAGTTTCTCTTCTAAAATCGAGTTCATTACCATGAGACAGAGGTCGTCTAGAATTTCCATTGCTGAGGGCAGGATTCCGGTATTTATGATTTCTGTAGCTGCTTCTAATCCTTGGTCAAATTTCTCGAAAACCGGCATTATTAGCGCGGTGTACTGGGGTGCGGGAGTGATCTTCAGAATGATTTCGGTGAAGACTCCTAGGGTTCCCTCTGAACCTACGAGAAGTCGGGTGAGATTGTAGCCTGAGGATGATTTCCAGACTCGCCCCCCGGTTCTAATTATTTTGCCTCCGGGAAGCACCATCTCTAGTCCAAGCACGTGGTCTACTGTTGCCCCGTATTTTAGTGCTCTTACGCCGCTGGCGTTGTTTCCCACCATTCCCCCCACGGTGCAGGCGATTGCGGAGCCCGGATCCGGTGGGAAGCAGTAACCATGCTTTCTCAATTCTTTGTTTAGTTCTCCGTAGATTACTCCGGGTTGCACAACCACCACTCTGTCTTTTAGGTTGAGGTCCAAGATTTTGTCCATCTTTACTAGGTCTATTAGGATTCCATTATTGTAGGCAATTGATTGTCCCGCGGTGCTGGTACCCGCTCCTCGTGGTGTTACCGGTATCTTGTTTTCATCGGCGAATTTGAGGATCTCACTCATCTCTTCTTTGTTTTCCGGTCTCACAACCGCTACCGGTACTGCTTTTAGCTGTGAGGCGTCCAACGAGTAGGCTAGGAGTTCCACCGGGTCTATGGTGACATCATCTTCGCCAACAATCGCGGTGAGGGCGTGGTATATTTCTTTTTGGTTCATTGTTGATTCACCTAATTCCCTATCTTGGAAAAGTTGATGAAATTTTAGCTCAGCGTAGTTCACTTACTACCTTTTCCGCATCGATGTTTCTCAGTCTTCCGCTTGCTTTGAGGTTTAGGGGCGGAAACGCGTCCGGGTCTATTAATACGTCGATGACTGCGGGTTTTCCACAGTCCAGCGCGCTTTTGACTGTGTCAACAATCTCGTCAGGCTTTTCTACCCTCCAGCCGCAGGCTCCGAAGTTTTCGGCTACTTTGGCAAAGTCCGGGTTGGTGTAGTCGCTTCCGAAATCGGTTCCGAAGTTTACTTTTTGAAACATTTTCGGCGCGGCATAAGAGTTATTGTTCATTATGACGGTCACCACATTGAAGCCGCATCTTACTGCGGTTTCCAGATCCTGTAAGGTCATCATGAAGTCTCCGTCTCCAACCACACACACCACTGGTTCTTCGGGTTTAGCAGCCTTTGCACCTATTGCTGCGGGGAAAGCGAAGCCCATGGATCCCAGATTAACTGAGCCGAGGAAGGTTCTAGGATAATATGTTTGCATAAAGGCGGTTATGAACAGTCTGTGGAGGCCTGCTCCTGCGACCACTATGGACTTTTTGGGAATTGCTTTCTGAACGTCTCGGAGTAAACGCTGAGGCTTTATCGGTACACTATCAGAGTTTACATCCGCTCCCCAGATTGCGTTCCACTCCGTTTTCTTCTTTTTTAATTCCTCTACCACTGAGGTCAATTTACTCCTAGCTCCCTTCGAATCAAGAATTCTTATCATTTCCAAAAGAACGGTTTTGGCATCTCCAACAATACCATAATCACAGTGATAATTTACACCCAATGCTGAGGGGTCAATATTAATTTGTATTATGTCTCCTTTGATGGGTGTTGTGAAATTGTAGGTGGTTAGTGAGGAGATTGTACAGCCTACCCCGAGAACAACGTCGGCCTCTTCCAGAGCATCGTCAGCAATACTGATTCCGCCACACCATCCGCTCACACCCAGCGCTAGGGGGTGATCCTCGGGAAAGCATCCCCTACCGTTTTGAGTTGTGGTCACGGGTATTTGAAGCATTTCGGATATGGTTTTAAGCTCCTCGGAAGCGTTGGACCGTATTACGCCGCCGCCAGCTAAGATGACCGGTTTCTCAGCTTTTATTAGTCTCTCCGTTGCTTCCTCCACCATCGAGGGGGAAACGCTCTGGGAATCCACCTTTATCATATACTCTGTTTCTACTTCTCCTTCCTCATCATAGATGTCCTCGGGCATCTCAACCATCACGGGACCCGGCCTTCCGGCTTGCGCCAAGTAAAAAGCGTTATTAATAATCCTGGGAACATCCTGAACCCGACCGATGCGTTCACGATGCTTGGTGTAAGGTTCGAGAACCGCAAACTGGTTAGCCTCACCGAAGATGTCACGTCCAATATACCTTCTCGCTACCTGACCTGCAAGCAGGACCACCGGTGAGGAATCTCTGTAAGCATCCACTATGCTTAGCACACCATTTAGGGTGCCTGGACCAGAGTGCATCTGGCAAACACCAGCCTTTCCACTGGCGCGGGCGTAGCCGTCGGCCATGCTACCCGCACCGCGCTCGTGGCGCGTAATTACATATTTTATACTCTCTTCTGTGCCTAGTGCGGATAGAAATCCGGCGACTGAGGTACCGCAAATTCCAAAAATGTACTCTACCCCATTTTGTATGAGTGCATCCACTATTGCTCTATTACCCTTAGCAGTAACCATTAAGGGAGACCTCCATACTTTAAAATTTAATAATATATGTTTTAATATAAAAAGAATTATGCCAAGATTTCTGAAAATAAGTTTTTCTCTTCAAGATCCGAATATTCTTGTTTTTCCGAGATAGTCCATTATAATGGGCATAATGTCTTTACCCCTCAGTCTTCCCAATCCTCCTCTCTGGCAATCTATTTCGCTAAAAGCCGTGGTTTGGTCGGTTCTCACTCCTGGTCCCGCCATTACTAGGGGCACTGGTTCCCCGGTGTGTTCCTGGACACTGCAAGGGGTTGTGTGATCCGCGGTCACCGCAATGTAGTGCTCGTTTTCCAAGTCAATTCCTTCTACCAGTTTCCCAACCATGTTATCCAGTTTCTCAATCATTTTTGCCTTCAACTCCGGGTTCCCATCATGACTTGCATTATCAGTAGGTTTGAAATGGATGAATACCAGATCGTTTTCGGGAAGGATGTCCAGAACGGTTCTAGCTATAGACTCCTCATCTGTTTCATAAGTTGCCGTGTCTCCTGGAGCCTTAAAAAGTTTCATTCCCACCGCAGCAGCAACTCCTCTATACAGGGCTGCGGCAGCCACACAGGAGCATGATACTCCATACATCTGGTTTAAGGGGGTTACCTTTGGTAATATTCCGGCTCCCCTCAGTAGAACTCCGTTTGCTGGGGGCTCTCCTCTACTGATTCTTTCCTGATTCAAAGGATTATTTTTCAAAATTTCGTGAAAAGCAGTGTTTAACTCATTAACAATTTTTGCAGTCTTTAAAGCCTCCTTGGAATCGTCCAGAGGTTTACATTCGTGTACCATCTGCAGAGTTTCATGCGGATCCGTGTCTGAAACCTTATAGGATAAACCGGAACCACTAAGCACTAGCACTCCGCGATGCTCCACACTGTGCTCAAACCTGAACTTCACATCCTTAGCAGTTTTCAAACGGTACTTGTTCAGTTTCTCAGCTAGTTTACCCCCCTCGGGAACCTTTCTTCCCGCCCTGCGATCCGTTACCAGAAGCCCATTCTCCTGTTCTTCAAAGGTGGCGAAATTTGCGCGAAAAGCCACATCCCCGGGATAGATGCGTATCCCTACGCCCAGAGCTTCAAATGCACCGCGACCCGTATAATATTCGTAAGGATCGTAGCCGAAAATGGCGAGATGAGCTGTATCGCTTCCAGGAGGAATCCCGGGGGATATGGTGTCCATAATTCCACAGCAACCAATCTTAGCAACGTAATCAAGATTTGGGGTTTCAGCAGCCTGAAGCGGAGTTTTACCCCCAAGTTTCTTGTTAGGTCGGTCTCCCATACCGTCGGAAACGATTAGCAACGCTTTCATTTACATAATCACCTGAAACACTATTTGGAGTATTTCTCATAAGACTTTTTAAGGGCTTCTATAGCAGGCAGCTTTTCGCCCGATATGTAGGTTATGAAAGCACCCCCCGCAACCGTAGAGTAGGAAATCCGTGTCTCCAGTTTGAACCTGTGAAGTGCTGCCGTGGTGTGTCCGCCTCCCACCAGAGAAAAAGCCTGAGACTTAGCTACCGCCTCAAATAGCATTTTTGTTCCCGCTGCGAAGTTTTCCTCCTCAAATACTCCCGAAGGACCGTTTAGCACTATGGTTTTTGCTTCCTGAAGTATATGGGAATACTTCTCAATGGTTCTGCTCCCTATATCCTTTATGGGCTTCTCCACGGGTAAATCTTCCAAGCCGATCTCAATCCTCTTCCCCTCATTATCATATGCCAAATCCACTGGTAATTCTATTCTATCTCCGAATTTAGCCAGAATCTCTTTTGCAGAAGAAAGATACTCAAGATGTCCCTTCTTCTCTATAAATGACTGGTTAACCTCACCCAAGTTATATCCCTTAGCCAAGAGATAACTGTTGGCAACCAGGCCCGTAACTAGAACCCTGTCAGATATATCATTCCCGAGCACATGCCTGATTACTGCGAAAGTATCCTCCAGCTTCAAACCGCCGAGAACATACACAGCTGGTTTCTCAGGATCCTTAGAAACCTTATCAAGAATCTTAACATCACGCTCCATAATCCTCCCCGCAACAGCAGGCAAAACCTGAGGGAAGGCCACCAGAGAGGCATCAGCCCGATGAGCCGCACTAAAAGCGTCATTAACGTAGTAATCCGCAACCCCAGAGAGAGAACGCACAAAATCCGTTTCCACCAATTTCTCAGGAGGCATCTTAGCCTTCTCCTCAGCAGTAAATCGAACGTTCTCCAAAACCAAAATCTCACCATTTTTCAAATTTTTAATCGCAGTAATCGCCTTCTCTCCAAACACATCATCTACGAAACCCACAGACATACCCAAAATGTCACCAAGAATTTCAGTATGCTGTCTCAAAGAAATAAAATCCGGATCACCCTTACGACCCTGATGAGCAAGAACCACCACCCGCGCCCCCTCTCCAACCAACTCCTCAAAAGTGGTAACATGAACTCTAATACGCGAGTCATCCGAAACCCTACCAGAATCCAGATCCACAGGACTATTAAAGTCAACACGCAACAGCACAGTCTTCCCACCAAAATCAAAATCATCCAGAGTATAAAACCTCTTAACCATAACAACCAACTCCACTAAAAACAATCAGCTCGAGACTCAAAAGTCACCCTATTAGCCATCACAATCCTCAAAATCACTTACCGAATAACAATACAGAAATCTAAAATAACCATCCATATTAAATATTGCTCCCCTAAAAACTAATAAAAAGAC
>NZ_JBRAKS010000033.1:0-17693 GCF_052745115.1 Candidatus Jordarchaeum sp. | reverse complement strand
TAGGGCGGGGAAGGAAAACAGGGCAGCCTAAACACGCTTAAAAACCGTTTCACACAGCCTTAGACCAACCAAAGATAGAAATCAATGAACCATAGTTATATTAAAAAGATTAGCTTTCGGTTAAAATCCCTGCCTTTCTAGTCTAAATTCTAAATGGGCTGTCTTTTTTATAGAACAATGTAAGTGACTTAGTATCTAAGATATAGATGTATTTTTATAAGACGATTTAATATAAAACTTGTTAGATAAAATATTATTTTAGTAAATTCCCTTCTCTAAAAAAGTTGGTTTGGGGTAAAAATGGTCAGAGCATTCTATATTCTTCTGAAATCTGGTGAATCACTTTTTCACAAAGTATATGGCCCAAATCAAGTTGATGAGTCACTGCTTTCGGGATTCCTAGGTGCTATTTACAGTTTTGCACGAGAAATTGGCCATGGAGACATTAAAACAATGGAGTTGGGTGATGCTAAATTTATTTGTGAGGTTTCTGATAATCTGATATTTGTAGTTGTAATCGGGAAAGATGAGGATGAGCAAGAAATCAAAAATTTTCTCAGTTTCGTTTCTAAAAGTTTTCTTAATTGTTTTAGAGACGAACTCAAAAGATGGCGGGGAGATGTAACTGTTTTTCGATCATTTTCGAAAGACCTAGATCACTTGATAGAAGATTACCAGACGAAAAGGCTTCCAAGTAAGGTTAACTTAATACCATTCCTTAGAGATGATACTACTGAGTTTTCGGTTTACCCATTTGATGTAGAAATCGCCTCTGTTTTTTGTTTGTTAGAGGATGTTAGAGATCGTGGCGGGGGGCTTCTTAGGAAAAGGCCGGAAGAAGAGTTGACGGGGATTATAAGGGTATTATGGCCCCTGTGGCTGGTTCCTTATAAAGATGGAGAAAGCGCTGTAATTTTGGATGCTATGAGTATGGACTTCCTTCCGATAGGAATTAATCGCACCCAGACTATGGGGAAGGTTGAAAGTTTGCTTGAAGTAAAGAACATCGATGAATTTGTAACCGCTTTTGAAAAGTTACTATCCGACTCAAAAAATGAGAAGTTAGAACAGTTTCCCTTGTATGGTTTTTTGGATCCGCAAGTAGTTGGAGATTTAGAGATTTGCTTGCATCACTCAAAATTCAGCGAGACTAAGGGATTTGTTGTGATTCGACCAATTGTTAGTCAGAGCCAAGCAGTTGAAAATAAAATTGTTTTTAACGGATTAATTGAGGAAATGAAGAGATATAAGCAAAAATTAATTGAAAACGATAATCTCGTTGAGTCAATAACTGAGAAATGGATAAAAAGAATCCAAGAAAAAATTAGAGAGACTAAAGAAACCTATCGTGTTAAGATAGAAGAAATTCGCAAAGACGTTGAGAAGCAGATTGAAATCCTGCTGAGGCTAAGAGAAGAAGAACTTAAAAGTATTGAGGGTTGGTTAGCTGAAGAGGATAGGAACTTGGTAAAGGAAATTAAGGCTCTTTTCAGTCCCCTAATAGAGGTTTTAGAAGATGTGGCATTAAAATCTACAGAAGAGATTGAAAGAAAGATAGATAATCAATTGAGCATTTTAGACCTAATAAATGGACGAATTGAGAAAATTGCTAATGTTTCTGAACATATGAACAAAACTAAAAATCTTGTTGAAAAAATTTCTAAAAGTATAAAGAAAATAGACTCTACTATTGAAAAAGTAACAAGGCAAATTGAAGGCGAAAAAAATGCTATTATAAAAAAGTTTGACGAAAAAATTGCTGAGCAAAATGGCCGAATAGATAAATTAGAAGAAGAACTGGAACACGCTTTAATCAATCAACAAGCATTATGGAATACGGCCACAAATATGCATAGAGAATTAAGAGAGTTGTTTAAAAACGAACGTATAGAAAATGATAAACTCTTAGAAAAGCTACACTCACTAATAGTAAAATTATCAGATAAAATATATTCTCCCTCAATATTTTATGTCCCACTTTACATCTCGAAATTTGGAGATCTAAAAAAAGAGCGCTTTTTTATAGTACCGCCATTACTTCTCTTAAAATTGAGGAGAACTCCTTCTTGCGATTTTGGACAGAAGACACTTCCACTGGATTTACCATCATATATGTTCTTAGAAACAGTAATAGAAAAGGCTCAAAAATTAATTAATGAGAGCAAACAGTTAAGATATGAAATAGAAAAGGGATTCAATGAAATAAATCTAATAGATTCACAGCAAATTGAAACCTATATCAATGAAGGCCTAAACAATCTATTAAAAATGAATATTTTAAATGAGAAAAACTTCCAGGCACTAAAAACGAGAGTCACAGACACTTTTAAAAAAGAGCAAAGAATATAATCTAATAAAGCGGGTAAAAAGTAATTTTTTATTTTTAGCCTAGAAGTTCATACACTGTTGTTCTTTGAACCGGAATACGCCCACAGTCTCTAATTAAAGCTTTAATGCTCTCAGGGGAAAGATATTCTCCACTGGATGATCCTGCTATTTTTGAAATATTTTCTTCAAAAAGTGTCCCACCGAAATCGTTAGCGCCAACGTTCAGGGAGAACTGTGCGAATTTGGTTCCGAGCTTAACCCACGATACTTGGATATTATTGATAAGACCGTCAAACATTAAACGAGAAATAGCATACACCTTAACGTCTTCCATGCCCGTAGCTCCAGGCCTAGCGGAGAGATTTTTATAGAGTTCCGTGTGCTGATGGATAAAACTCAGTGGAACGAATTCTGTGAACCCTCTTGTTTTTTTCTGAATATTTCTTAAAATATCCATGTGGACCGCTTTATCTCTACCACTTTCTACGTGTCCATACATCATGGTACTTGATGTTGGGATTCCAAGCTTGTGGGATTCTTCTATAATGTCTACCCATTCTCTTACCGAGATTTTTTCGGGACATATGATTGCCCTAATTTTGTCCACCAATATTTCAGCAGCTGTTCCCGGCATAGAGTCTAATCCCGCTTCTTTTAAAATTTTCAAAACCTCACGGATGCTTAATTCACTTTTTCTCGCGGCATGATAGATTTCCATAGGGCTAAAAGCATGAATATGTATATCCGGGCTAATTCGCCTTACTGCTTCTATTATTTGTAGGTAAAAATCAAGATCCGCCCCAGGATGAAGCCCTCCTTGAATGCAAACCTCTGTTGCTTTCATCTTAATTGCTTCAAGGGTTTTGGCTTCGATTTCTTTGGTTGATAATAAAAATTGGTTCTGAGAATTCTGGTCTTCACGAAAAGCGCAAAATCGGCACCTATTTACACACACGTTTGTGAAGTTGATGTTTCGATTGATGACGTAGGTTACAATATCCCCCACAGCTCTTTCCCTGATGTGATTAGCAACCAGAATCAATGCCAGAAATTCTTTGCCAGTACAACCGAATAAAAGTTCTGCTTCGTCAACTAAGGGAGAGTGCCTGTCCATTGCCTTATCTAGTATATGGGATATTTCACCGTCTATGTTGTCCAACAACTTCAATCTTCACATCTTCCTGTAACCTTTGTTATCTGCTAATTCGTGGACAAGAGGGGCAACATTACTTGAGATATAATTTTTTTGGATATACTTGGGATAAATTGGTAATCTTTCCCTTAGACTAAATCCTGCTTCCCTCGTAATTTTTCCGAGTTTTATCTTTGACGGCCAGTGATGGTTTGGATTAATTTCATCTACTGTGATTGGAGAAATACCACCCCAATCATTCATTCCCGATATAAGCAACTCACGCTCTTGTCCAATATTTAAATTTGGTGGGATTTGGATATTTGTTTTCCCCTTAAAAACTAATCGCGTAATAGCCGCAGTTAATATTATATCATTCAAAGTCGGAGGTGAAAAATCCTCCATAGGGGTGTTAGGTTTTGGGTTAAAGTTTTGTATTATGATTTCTTGAATATGATCATATTTTTCATGAAGTTTTTTCAAAACATAAATACTTTCAATTCTCTCCTCTAAAGTTTCCCCTATTCCTACCAGAATACCGCTGGTAAAAGGTACTTTTAACTCCCCCGCAGCCTTTACAGTTTTTATTCGTTTTTCAGGTAATTTTCCTGGACTGTGTTCATGGGGACCTCCTGCTTCACATAGCCTCTTACTGCTGCTTTCAAGCATGAGGCCGATGCTGGCATTTACCTGTTTTAATTTTCTAATCTCACTTTTATCTAAAATCCCGGGATTACTGTGGGGAAGCAGTCCTATTTCCAAGGCCATTAAACAAAGATCATATAGGTAGTCAATTATTGATGAATATCCCAACTCCTCTAAAAATTTTTTTACTTCAAAATATTTTTCTTCGGGTTTCTCGCCAAAAGTGAAGAGTGCTTCGGTGCACCTTGCTTCTTTACCCTTAATTAAAACGTTTTTTACCTCATCCGGTCTCATAATAATTCCCGATGGATCCCCTGGCTTGTGCCGGAAACCACAGTAACCACAGCGGTTTCTACAATAATTTGTTAAGGGAATAAAAACGTTGGAGGAGAATGTGACAATGTTACTATAGTATCTTCTTCTAATTCTATCTGCTGCTTCACATATTTCGTCGATATTTCCACTACTTGCTAGGATTAATGCATCCTCGAAATTCAAGTCTTTCCCATCAATATTTTGAAGCACTTTCTAAACCTTCTTTTCATTAAAAATTTGAAAGCTTATGCTCCCTCACGTCCAATAAAATTAGTTAAAGTGATACGGATTTATTTTTCCTTTTAGCAGTTGGGAAAGAGCCCATAATTTTGACTTCACCCGCCTTTTTACCAATATTTTCGACGGCCTCCTTAACTTTGGGATCTTTTCTATGTCCCTCCAGATCAACAAAAAAGATGTAGTCCCCAAGAACCTTTTTTGAGGGTCTGGATTCAATTCTTGTGAGATTAATGTTTCTGTCTCTAAACTCCTCTAAAACTTCACACAATGCGCCAGGGCGGTCCTGTAGAAGAAATATTGCTATGGATGTTTTATCCGAACCTGTGGGTTCACTGTCTCTAGAGGCTAACACCGCAAACCGGGTTTCATTTGTTTGTTCATCCTGTATTCCCTCAGCAAGTATATTCATTCCATACAATCTGGCAGCCGTATAACTTCCTATAGCCGCAATGTTTGCATCGTCCTCCTCTGCAACCATCTTAACTGCCTCTGCTGTGCTGTGAGTTTCGTAGAGATACACGTGGGGCAATTTTTTTGTGAGGAATGTTCTACACTGAGCTAATGCCTGTGGGTGAGAATAAACTTTGGTTAATTTGTCTAGACTAATTTTTTCTTTTGAAATCAAATTATGAACAACCGGGAGAATGATTTCTCCACAGATTTTCGCCTCGCTCCTGGCTAAGAGATCAAGAGTTATGGTCACTGTTCCCTCCACCGAATTTTCGATGGGAACAATTCCCATGTCTACGTGACCATTTTCCACCGCAGAAATAATACTCCCAATTGTTGACATTGGAATCATTTCCGCCTGTGTTCCTGAAATATAGATTAGGGCGGCTTCCTCGGTAAAAGTACCCTTAGGGCTCAGATAAGCAATTTTCTTCAACTCGCCTCTTGCTTCGCTCTCAACCCTTCTCCCATAGTCGATTATTTCAAGAAAAATTTTATTTATGAAATTTGGATCCAAACCTTTTTCAATAGCCAATTTTTCACTGTTAGTGATTACTTGGGTCTCTCTTTTTTGATCTCGAATCTTCAATTTTAATTTGGACTTTACTTCTGCTAGGTTTCTGATTTTTTCTCTTCTTTGTGCTAAAAACTCCACTATCTGTTGGTCGATCTCGTCTATTTTCTTCCTTAGTTCAATTAATTTATCTTGAGAGTTGTTTTTTGAATCCAATTTCTACACCAGTCTGTGACTTACTTGATTCTCTTTAAGCTTAAATAACTTTATCTTAATGGATATTAACCATTAATTCAAAATTAATATATAACCTCAGAATCTCTTTTTTAATATTAAAAAATATCCCCCAGTGATTAATAATTCATATTGGTATTGGTGTCCGAAAATGTGTAAATTACTAGCTGTTTCAGGGAACCAAGAAGAAGATTTAGGAAACATTTTAGAAGTTTTTGTTAAAAATTTTGGGGCCAAAAACCCGGACGGTTGGGGAATAGCTTTTCTAGACGAATCAACGGGATTATACCACATTGAAAAGGTTTATAATAAAGATCAAAAACTCTTAGAGGAAACATTTTTTCAAGACCTAAAAGAAATAAAAACCAAAACGTTAATTGCCCACCTAAGAAAGGCATCAATTGGCAGAAAGAGTATAGAAAACTGTCACCCCTTCGAAAACTATGTTGATGATCACCAATTTGTCTTTATTCACAACGGTACGGTTTGGCCAAGGAGGATTATTGAATCTAAACTGGTTAATTATAAGCCAAAGTCAAGTGATCCTACCGACTCAGAATTAGTTTTTTGCTATATCATGGACGTGTTAGAACAAAAAGAAGTTAATCTAAACTCATATCAGGATATGGTTGAGGCGATTAACAAAATAATTTTAAGAATTCGTTCGGAAGCTCTTATCACCAAACTAAATTTTATTCTTGCTGACCATAAATACGTGTATTGCTATGGTTGGAATGAACTTCAATATTTACTCATAAGCGAAAACGCAAATAGCGATTCTCACAATAAAAAACAGTTCTCTCATCCAAATGGGAAAGTTGTGGTGTGCAGTAAACCAATATTGGAAAATTACCCTTGGAATATTATTCCCCCAAAAACCATCTTAGTTCTACGTGATGGTAAAATACAATATACTTCTGACTAAGTAGTTGATTTATGTCTATCATACTCAAATTTAATTTGTAAAAATGTTATTATTTGAAGCAAGATATAGAATCGTCATAACAATCATTTTTTTAAGTTCCCAATAGTGAATTATTCATAAACATTAAATTCCAATAAATTATTCACCATTTTTGGAGAGTGGAAACCGTTTGAAAGCTTTGATACTGGCTGGTGGAGTAGGTAGAAGACTGTTTCCTTTAACAGAAACCCAGGCCAAACCTATGATTCCACTAGCTGGGAAACCGATACTGGAGTATGTAGTACAGTACCTGATTAATACTAACCTGAGAGATATTATCATAGTGGTAGGACACAAAAAGGAGCGAATCATTGACCATTTTTCTACCGGGAAGGATTTCGGGGCAAATATCTCATATGTTGAACAAAAGAAATTAATGGGTGTCGAAGATGCGATTCTTACCGCTTCTCCTCTTTTAGAGAATGAGGATCAATTCTTAATTGTTCATTCCGATTTTGTTGCTTCTGATGAGATAATTAGAAGAGCCATAGAATATCATAATGGTTTAGATTCTGATGCCACTATCGTAATAACCTTAGTTGATGACCCTACCTTTTACGGAGCGGTGGAAATTGATGAGAACGCTAGAATACTGAGAATTATTGAAAAACCGAAAAAAGACGAGGCGCCAAGCAATTACGCAGCTGCAGGAGTGTATGTATTTAAGAAAGAATTCTTAAAGAAAATTGATGAAACAAAAAAGCTTGATGAAGCTGTTCAGTCAATGATTCGGGATGGTAAAACGGTTTATGGTATGGTGTGGGAAAAGGATTGGAAAGAAATAACCTATCCTTGGGATATTCTGGAGGCTAACCGATTTATTCTAAAACAAAAACTTAAGGGTAAAGGATCTTTTATTGCTGAAAGTGCAACGATTGATAGCACCGCAAGAATTGAGGCACCGGTTTGGATTTGTGACGATGTTATAATAAGGCCTCGGGCAGTTATAAGAGGTCCCTGTTTTATTGGCACTAACAGCTTTATTGGAGACGGAGCCTTAATAAGGGATCACACCTCGATTGGAGAACATGTCTCAGTGGGCTTCGGAGTAGAAATAAAAAACAGTATAATTTTCGATAACACTTCGATTGGAAGGTTAAGTTACATAGGTGAGAGCTTAATAGGAAAAAATGTTAGAATAGGGGCAGGGACTCAGACTTGGAACATTAGAATGAGGGGAGGTCCACCAATTGAGATGAATATTGATAATAAAAAAGTTCTGGTACCTGTGGAACGTTTTGGAACTATTATAGGGGATGATACGGAAATCAGTATTAATGTGTCAATCTTTTCCGGTAAAAAAATCGGCTCAAGGACAAGAATATTTCCCGGAGTAATAATTAACCAAGACATTCCCTCGAATTCGGAGGTTATAGCTGAACAGGAGACTAAAATCTCCATAAAAAAGAATTCCTAAACCATAATTAAAATTAAATACATTGTGATATCTATGTTGAGCGCGTTTTATGAGAAATTGGAGGAGGATACCAAAACAGCAGCAGAATTAGAAAAGAGGGGTGATTATAAGAGCGCGGCAAAAATGTGGATTGAGATAGCCGAGTACTGCTTGACGTTTGCTAAATCTGAACATGCCTCCGAGGAAATTAAGAAGAATCTCATCGAGAGAGCGGAGGGCTACATTGAACATGCTAAGGTACTGAGAATGAAACCAGTTTCTGTGAGAGGCTCCATAGAGGAAAGCTCATTGGAAATAGATTACATTGAAAACGCTTTGGATGAGAAGGTACAGGCTGATAAACAATGGATAGCGTTTAATCTAGACTCATATGTAGTAACCATGTATGGGGTTATCGAAAAATTGCTCACTCATGTGTATATTTCAAAAACCGGCAATCTTCCCGGTCTAGATGATACTTTTATGTCTCTTGTGAAATGGGCTTATCGAGAGGGAATTATAAATGATCATCCCGATAACATAGAATTCATCAAGCTTCTTTATGAAAGGATAACCGCAAAATCTCAAAAAGTAGCTAATGAACAGGCAATGGAAGCAAGAGAAATAATGGAAAGAACTTTTAAAGAATTGTGCGCAAACCTCTGAATAAAAAATAGAATTTTATCTCATACCGAATTAATAAGAGGCAGAAACCGTTTATTAAATTCACTTTTCTTTCTGCTTCTTTTTCCAAGCCTTTTTAATTTCCTCTGGAGACGCTAGTCTAAAGGTTTTTGTTTTGATATCGATAATACCAATATCGATGTCTCCCGGATTAAGTTCTTCAGAAACTTCTCTTAGGGTGTCTATAGCAAGTGTTATCATTTTTTCTATAGTCATATCATCTTTATATTGTGCTTGCAGAATCTCCATTGCCTTTGCCTCGTTAGCCCCAACGGCAGTGGCTTTAGTTTTAGTTATTGCCCCTGAGGTATCCATCAACACTATTTCTGGTCCAATTTCTTGGCTTATTCCCCCAAAAATTATAGCGCAACCGAATGGTCGTGTTCCTCCAATCTGCGTAACGCGTTGCGCAAGACGCCCTAATCTTTGGGCAAGAACATTGATATCGATTTCTGCATTGTAGGTTACTCTATAAGACTGGGATAAAACTCTCGCCCTATCAATAAGGAGTCTAGAATCTGACATGTAACCTGCACTTGTTGCCCCAATGTGTTCATCGATTTTGAAAACCTTTTCATGGGATTCAAGTAACTTACTATGAGATTTTACTACTCCCGCTAATACTACACCATTAGATGTTTTTATTCCAATAGCTGGCGCTCCCTTTTTTACAGCTTCACTGGAATATTCCACCTGGATAATACGTCCTTCGGGGGAGTACATGGTGCTGCTTTTATCATATTCTTCACTTTCTGACAATACCCGTTGCCTCCTAACTGGTTACTATCGCTTTGTGGGAATTAAAAGTTTCTATATTTAAATCTTTTTTAACATGCAATTATTTCTCAGTTTTATTTTTTGTGGGCATCAAATATTTATACTTTTGACTTCTTTTATCTACATTGATGTTCTTTTTGCAACTTCCCCCTCAGATAATCCCTCATTGACATATTTTTATAAATCTATTTTTACCTACATTACACTTTTCTAATTTAGAATAAACACTATCTAAATTTTCACCTTCAAAGTAAAGCCCAAGGTTCTCTTTACCAAATTTAGCATTCGTATTTGGATTTTATCGATTAAAAATTAATTTCATGTACGATTTGCTCAAAGGTCGCAAATCCACAACGAAATGAAACACTTTCTCCGAAATCATATTCCACTTGCTGTTTATGAATAGTTTCATAAAATTTCCTTGAAGCTTTGATATTTTTTACCAATATTAGTGATGATTGAAATATAATATCTATAAGTATACCTCTGTTCTCTAATAATATATAAGCTACTTGATCCTATTGACTAAAGAAGAAATTATTGTAAAATTTTGAATTTATGTCAAATAAATTCTTGGGAGCATGTGGCTATTGCTATATTTGAATAATTTCTAGGTATATTCTCTAATTCTACATGGATAGTAGTCACTAACATATACTAGCTTCTCAAGTTTTTTTTAAAGGCGGTGGGAATATCTTGATCTCTCTGGAAAAATTCAAGTGTATTTTCTGTAACGAGGCGGAAGCAGGTTACTACTGTGAAGAATGTAGATCGTCCTTTTGTCTCAGGTGTGCTCAGGAGAAAAATGAAGAATATGTATTCTGCGGGTCTTGTGGTTCAAAGGAAATTCAGCAGGAAAAAGATAAAAATTCAAAAATCATCCAAAAATGTTTAGAATGTGGATCAGTTTATGTTAGAACTGGGATGAAAAAATGGAAATTATGTCCCAATTGCAATTCCAGCATGGTTAAAAATATATTAGATAAAAGGGTGGAGCTAAACAACGCATTTCAAAAAAATATCAAAGATTTAATTTATGGTTACGAATTGCTTCAAGATTTTTCAAGAAGACTTAAGGAAACAAGGAAAAGACTAGTTTTTCTTCGACATAGAGGGTATCTTCATTACCCACAAATGGAAGAAACTCTAACTCTTCTTTTCCAAGAAATAGTAGCCATTAAAAAGAAAATTGAATCGCGTGCCCAACAAGTATCTAACGCGGTTACCGCCCAACTTGTAGATTTTTCCTACCCCGACAACTGGAGTCCACATAATTTTCCTCAAATACAAACAGCAATAGATAGAATAACTGCAGATATAAATGAGTACAAGAGATATGCAAAAGATCTTATGGCTAAACCCGAGAACCGTCTAGAAGAAGTCGTCCGCCTAGTAAAACTACTAAATTTTCACTGGAAACACTTTGAAGAGAATAGGGAAAATATTGATTTAGAAATTAGTGAAAAACCAGTTGCAGCCATTCCTAGTGTAAAATACGTGGGAAGCTCCTTTCTTGGTTTAGACAAATGCAAAGGTATACTTTTGTTTACGGATAAAAGGTTAATGTTCCTTAGGGAAAAGGGAATACGAAACAAGTCATACTCAAAACATTTCGAATTCCCACTAAAAAATTTCCAATTCGGAATAGAAGGAGCAATCCTGAAAAAAGTCTTTTTTGAGAATCTGCAGGGAGATTTAAAATTTTCCGCATCAAAAAATATTCTAGAAGCTATCGGAAAATATTTTGAATTAGCTAAAAATTTTGGTCTGAATTCCATAAAGGATGACCAGCAAATAAAAAAACTAGAGAGTCAAGAATTAACACTAGATGACCTAAAAAGAGAGTTAAACAAAAAAATCCTAAACATCTTTACACCAAAAATTAAAGAACCCATCCAAGAATTAACAGCGAAACCAACCTTTCCTAATATAACTTATGGCAGTACTAGAAAACCCATCAATAGACTGATTGTAAATAAAGCAACACCCCCTAACATAGACGAAATACAAAGAAAAGAAATGTTCTTCTGGAAAAGTAAAAAATTCTCCACCGAACAACTACTCAAAAAAATAGACGAACTATGGCAACGAGGAGAAATTCCAGTAGAAGAATACTTCAAAAGAATAAAAAGCCTAAACGAAGAACTCTACCTCATAGACAAGAAATTGAAGGAATTAGAAGTCCAGAGTGAAACTATCATATAGCATTAATTCAACCAGTTGGCGACTGAGCATCGAAATATAAAGCTCGCCTTTTTTTAAAAAAGGATATAAAAATAATACCTCTAAATCATTCTTTTTCTTTGGACTTCTTGGAACTCCCTGATCCTGATAACTCCCTTTTCAAGTCTTCCAGTTCCTCCGCTAAAGAAGATTTTTCGGAAATAATGTCACCCTCCGGCACCTTTGGCTCCTCTAATCCCTCCATAGCAATCTCCGCCTCCAAACGGTTAAGCTCACCTTCAATATCACTATATTCCTCCGCACCCATCTCAGAAGGAGTAGCCAATATTTCAGAACTCCTCTCTATGTCATGCATTTGCTCCTCTTGTTTTATCATCATTTCTAGTATTTCCTCTGAGTTGACTAGTTTTCGGGCGTTTTCGAGTTCTGCTCCTGCTAGTGTGAATGCTTCTTTGAGTTCTGAGACGTCGTGTGCTTCTTCTATGGCGATTAGTCTGGTTTCCAGATTCTCTATGAATGCTGTGTATTTGTTTAGGAAATTCTGGTATCTTCTGGATTTTCTGAGTGAAAAAGTTGCCATGTGTCTGTTACCCATTTTTAGGTACTGTTTTGCTTTGCTCCTCTCTTCGATGGCTTTTCTCTCATAGTTGCGTGAACGTAGAGTTAGTCTGTTTATATTGCCTCTTAGCGATGCAACTATATCGTCCTTGTCTTTTGGCCTTTTGCCAAAGAGTATATCTTTGAAGCTCATACCATTTTCCTCTAATTGATTTCTCTAATATTTTTTCTAGGTAATATATTATATTGCTTGCTTTATTAAATTCTCCTCTTTAGGCATCCATCTTTCTAACCATATAATCGGTCTACTTCCTTTTGTCTAGTTTCAATAAATTCGATAAATTCTTCCAGTGAAGGGTCCTCCTCGGCTTCCTCATGGACTAACTCGGCTATACTGATTAAGGAAGCTGCCACATGTTTGCGAGCGGGCTCAGATTTTATTTCGGGCTTAATGAGCGATAATATCCTTTTTTCAAAATCGTTAAAGGTAAGAGCCCCATCTACAAGAAGTAAAAAGGATTCGGTTATCCCTTTCTCTAGTTCCTGTTTTTCATCCAATATTCCGTTGGCTGCCAGATTTTTAAGTGCAGGTCTTATAATGTCTTTTTTGAACCAGTCAAAGAGTACACTTTTTTTACTGGATGGTGGAATAAAGCTGGAAATAGGTGGGCTAATAGTCTTGGGTTCTTTCTTAGCGTATTCTGCCACTTTGTGAATGCCTAGAGTTTTAACGGTTTCTATTGCTCCTAGTACCAGTGATACCACTCCTAAAACCACCTCCCGTCTACCATAGTATTCTAAAATTTTTCCCAGAGCTTGTGAAGCTTCCTCAAAGGACACGTTGCCCGCTACGAAAGTTTTAAAGAGTTCCAAAATCTTACCTCTAGTTTCTAGTGCCTCACTATAGCTAACCTTATCCAGTGTTAAAATTCGGTAAGCGGGTTCCAAAACTTGTTTATCAAACCAGCGGATAACAATGTATTCTTCGGTAATTTTTAGTAGATCTTCTGGTGTAAAATTTGCTTCTGCATCATATAATTCGTCCGATAGTTGAGACGCAAACATTTCGAAAACTGAAGATATGTAGACCCGGAGTGTTTCCTCGAGTTTGAGATTTGAAAGTATTTTTTCAACTTTTTTTTGAAACTTGGACTTTGAAATTTTTCTTTCCAAGTAATTTAGAAAATGTGGGAACGTTTTTTCCTTCATTAGTTGGGAATCTCTGTGTGCAAAATTAATTAGGATGTTATCTAGGACGCCGAAAACTACGCACTCGAAAAATTCCTTTAGCAGTTTTAGATTTTTTTTCGAATCAAACATAGATGCCATTTCCCATTTCACCAAGAATCAATCAATTAGCGATCTGCGGAGTTGCTCAATTTTTTCAAAGGTTTTCCTTTTAAGAAAAATATATTCATCTTCAGTCATTCTGCCTAATTCATAGTACTCGTGTAAACTTCTTAGATATTTCTGGAATTTTTGTACCTCCTTTATTATCATTTCTTTTTCCTGCTCTTTACTTGATTTCTGCTCTATCTCGATTTCTTCTGGTTGCTCGGCTATTGTTGGTTTTTCTAATGGTTTATGAATTTCAGGTTCTGGCCTTTCTTCAATGATAGCGATGGATCTTGATGGCGGAGCTGGTAATTCTGGAAGTTCCTCTTCTATTTTCTTTTTCTCTAACAATAGTTTGGGTTTTGGACTTTTTCGGGGTGCCTTTTTTAAACTATTAACTACTTCTTTTAATAATGTGATTGCATTTACTGCATCATTTCTTAGAACTGATGTGGATGAAATAACAACTATGGTATTTTCCTCGTTTTCCAATACTCCTAATACCAATCGTGATTTATCCTTAGAGCCTGTAATTACTGGCACATCTTTTGAAGTGTTTATTTCAGTTTGCCATCCGCCTTCACGTAGTTTGTTGTAAACTTCGCGGATAACCTCTGCACTGTCCGCTTGTGTTAGGATTTTTTGCTTCGTTCTTTCCATTTTTGGTAATGGATATAGATGGTCATAGAACCGATATTCTAGAATGCGTTCTAAATAGTCTGAAGCTATATCTGTTGGTACACTAATCACGGGAGGAGGTGGAATCGATAAATCTGGTCTTATTTCAATCATTTCTTTCTCTTTTAACTCTTCCAAAGCCTCATAAGCTTCAACTTCTATCTCTGAGGTTGTTTCTATTTCTTCTGGTATTAACCCCATTTTTTCTAATGTCTTAAGTGGTTTAGATGGGATTGATGCTGGTTCCTCAACCATCTTGGGAAGCGCTTCTCTACCTGAGTGCTGGCTCAGCCTCGGTCTAATTTTAACCACCAGGGCTCGGTTACTGGTAATCGATTCGTCTGAAACAATGGTGGTTCCGATTGGAATATTGCGTAAAAATCCCGAATCCTTTACTTCTAATGGAACTTCGGCGGGGGACCTTTTAATAAAAGCGTTAATGTCTGGTTCATATGATAGATAATGTGTTATTAGTATATCTAGTTGAGATAAGATTCGACTGTCTGTAGCTGAGGGTTGCTGAGTTACGAGTACCAGACCACAGCCGGGTTTTCTTCCCAGTTTGGCGTAATCAATTAGTGGATCAGATGCTGCAGTAACTCCTCTTGAAGGAGCGAGTAGGTGTGCTTCATCAATCATCAACCAGGTTACAGGAATCTCTGCTTCAACCTTCTCATCCACCGCTTCTCCGAGCTGGCTGGCCTCCTCTATTCTCGAAATCTGTGACCTAACCTTAAGGATTCTTCGTGCGAGTATACCAATGACTAGGGCACGTAAACTATCATCCAGCTGACTCACATCTATAACAGATACCTGATTCGGTGCCGCCAAATCCATTAAGCTGGTTCCTTTAGCTGAAAAGACTCCCCACTGTTTTGCCGAAGAGAATCTTGCAATCAAAGCTCTTCGTGTATCGCGTCTGAATCCTCTATCCTCAGAAATAATATCCGTGGAGTTTTCAATGCATATAATTAAATCGTCTATAGTATAGTTGTCTCCCTTTCCCGGAATGTCTACCTCTCGGTCATCGATTGATGCCTTGTAACCATTTTTAACCTTTTCAATTACCTGTTCGGTTAGGAGGCCTAGAGTGCTGAATCTTTCTATACTGAAAGTATGACACCAATCATCAGCCGTCAGTTCTGACGGTCTTAGGGAAAACGGAGCATCTTTTGTTTGTTCTGGAACTTTATCGTAGAAGCCTATGGGGATAAAAACCTTCACGTTATCATAGCCCTTTGGTGAGAGATTCCATTTATCCAGGCTTTCTAATTCTCTTTTTTCCCAATTGGGATATTTCATACTCCAAAAAATTCCCATAGGATCAACTAGAACTGTTGCAATTCCCAATCTTGATTCCGCCAGTTCCTCGGCAATAACCCCCATGGTGTAAGACTTGCCGGATCCTCTGTGACCGCTTATAAATACTACGTGGGGTTTTACTCCGTCCAAAAGAACCTTACAACCAAGCAAGTGCTTATCATCACTCTTTCTCTCCCCCACACAACCAATATAGAACGTACCCTTACAACCCAGCTTAGACTGCGTAGCCTTACTCCTTCCCAAAATTATAGACTCACCTAAATTGTCTTTGAGTACGGTAATAGGAGTATCAACTATCTTAGGTACTTCAACCAGATTTTCCCGTTCGATGCTTATCATACTGGCTTCCCCAACAATATAGGCAAAAGCCCACCACAGATCTTTCAAACCCTTTATACTAATCTGTTCAGCAATGTATTTTCTAAGATTAAGCTGTTTAGGATATCTATCAACATCAAAACCTGATAAGTTCCAAATCAGAAAATCCACAGTTTCCTGACTCGAAAAATTATCAAGAGGTTTTGTAATCTTCAAAGCCTTTTCCAAATACTCCATCCTATCAGTAGCTATTAACAGAAGAAGAAAAACTTCAACACGCTTATCCGTATCAATTACACTTATGAGTTCAACCATCTTATCAAGAAATTTCTCATCCTCTTTATACCTATAACCCTCATAAAGAATTTTTGCAATATTCAGGTCGGCCGATTCCTGAGACAAAGCGTAATTTAATGAAGACTCCAGAGATTTCCGAAGCTGCTCATTTTCACTCTCCTTCAGTATAATTCGAAAAGCATGAACAATTGTTGCAGTAGCTTCATTATCAACTTTACCCGAACCGGAAAGCCAAGCTCCAGAATCCGACTGAAGAGAAACCAGCTGCCCGGCAAGACTGTTTATTTGATCCTGAAAGAATTTTCTCTCGGTAGCTTTCTGTGCAAGAACATAACTGTTTAAAAGGTAAGCCTTCTCTAGCGTAGTTACAGGTTCCATCTGAGAAACATTCTGTAAAAGTTCTGTAAGTAATTCACATAGAGGTCTTCCTCTCTCTAACATGATGATTACCCCTCACTTGTACGTATTGAAATATAAAAAGAAGAAAACTTAGAGTTCTTCTTTCAACTTCTTAATATCTTTTTCCAACTCTTCGATCTTCCCACTTGGCGCGGTGGGAAGCTTCACTCCGGTTTCAACACCAATTTCCTGATCAATCTCAGAAATGGTTGCAGCCACCTCTTGAGACGTAACCTCGGTACTCACTGTCATCCTCTCCATACCAGCTTCAGCCACATCCTGAGCTACATCAAAATCCTGCATAGTCCCATCTATCTCCTCAACCATCTGAGCAATATCCGGAAGATTAACCGCACCTTTAAGTCCATTCAGAGCCGACCTTATACCCGACAAAGTAGAAGCCACATCATAAATAGACTCACTCTGACGAAGCCTAACCACCATACCCTGAATCCTAAGACGATAAGCATCCGTCGCGAGCGCCCATTTATTGTAGCGTATGTAGTGTTCGGCGTACATTTTTGCAGCATCGGTGTTTCCTCTGAGCCGGTATTTCTTGGCTTCTTCTCTGTTTTTTCTGGACTCCCTCTCCAACTGTTTTTTCTGGTATTCTAGACGGCGTGTGAACACTTCGAGTTTATAAATGACATCTTTTATTTTTGGTCCGCCTTTGAGCCAACTTATGAATTTCTTTAGAGGCATTCTATCCACCAATCAAATTTTTAATGTTTATCTGATAAGAGATTTGAGACGGTAACATATAATCCTTTCTTAATGTGCATTTTTTCATTACTAATTTTAAATAATAATCGATTTTTACCGTATACGGGAAGTATATGCTTGTGTTTTGCTTACAATTTTCCCCGGAAAGAAGCGTTTTTTTAAGCCCCCGAAACAAGGGAATAAACAACCACATAATTAA
>NZ_JBRAKS010000032.1:0-17879 GCF_052745115.1 Candidatus Jordarchaeum sp. | reverse complement strand
TTAAATAGAGGATTATGAATTAGTTGCTAACTTGGTTTTAGATTTTTTTAAAAATGGTATAAGTGATTTTTCCAATTCAGCCTCCAGCGGCCATTACCCCTATTACCAACTCCGCATCCTCAGGAATCTTGGAGTCCATGTTCGATCTCCTAACTATTTCTCCATTAATTATCACTAATGCCCCCCTCTTTATGGTTTGGTTTATCGGGTCGTAAAGAAACTTACTGAATTTTTCCCCGTGTCTTTCCGTTAGAATCCCGAAAACATCTAATAAACTTGTTTTTTCTGGAATTTCTATTTCCTCCCTCTTTATCCCCAAGTCTGAGCGTATAATGCTAAGGTAGCGTATTTTTAACCTCATATTTTAACCTCATAATATTGGAATTATCCTTAAAATCAAATTATTTTACATGTTCATTTAAGATTTATTTTTTTAGTTTGGTTTGACATCTTTTTCTGGATATTGTAGGATATAGGTTCTTGTTTCCTTCAAATACAATAAAATTGATATTGCTTAATACTGGACTATCATGCTACTTCAAACTCAGTGTTATACAACTACTTTATTAATGGTGTTACACACTATTTAAAAACTGCATAGGGAAAGCCATATTTAATATTTATAGGACTTACACAGCTGGGTGGGTATTTGTGGGGGGGTTGGTGATGGGATTGCTCGAGTTCGCCTTCTTTTTCTATTTCGGACTTTTTTCGACCTTTCTTTGAAATTTGGGCATTTGAAAATTCTGGCTTTCACCAATTCAAGGCAAAAGAGGAGAATTTAACACCGCCACAGGCCCAGTTAACCTACAAAACAACCCTCAACTGCGTAACTCCTAATTTAATAGCTCAACTAGACATTTTTTACATTACATAGTATAACAAAATATTAATATTTGATGTATACACATAAGTATATTTAAAAAAATAGGGGGTTTTTAGTTTGGTAGCATATGGAACAATTGAATATTGGCAGGAGCTTAAGAAGCTATGGGACAAAGACGACGTTTTAAAAAATGAACTATTCAAAGGCTACGACAGTACCCTAATCTTCCGAATGTCCGACAAGCCACATCTCGACCAGCATAAAGGAATATTCCTAGATGTAAAGGATGGTAAAGTAACTGACATGAAGGTTTGTGAGAGCAAAGATGATAAAGCCAGAGCTGTAACGACAGGTACATACGCAATTTGGAAACAAATTGTAACAAAAACGCTTGACCCAACAAAAGCTCTGCTCACAAGGAAGCTTCAACTAGCTGGACCCATGGGAGAAGTTCTTAAGTACATGAAGGGATGGATGAGGCTAATCGAGCTTCTCGGTGAAGTACCCACCGAATGGGAAGAATAAAGGTTTAAATCGCGACAACTGATTAGATTGGTAGTATTCTCAGCATAGTGGACTACTAAGAATGAACCGAAAAAGGAGGGCAAGAGAGAGCGGAAGGAGATCATTCCTGGCAAAGTTTTTTATTTTTATCTCGAGTGATCCTCTTCCTAAAAATAAATTGAGTTGTCGAGGTTTTCCACAATTAAAAAAATTCAGGAAGAGGTACAAGCAACAAACTTTCCCCTCCTACTTTTTTAGTAAAACCGGATTTTGAAATCATATTTTTCAAGGATTATGTAATTTTAATTATGGAATCCATTAAATAATTTTTAGTATGTTTTAATTTTTAGCTCTGTTAATATTGTGGAATTATGGCTCCCACTTCCATTATTCATAGCTTTTCAAGGATAATTGTGATTCGGTCATCATACACTTTTGGTATAGCTTTGAGTTTCATTCCAATTTTTACTCCCTCAGGATCTTTGGTAAACAGGTTTCCCATGATTTTTACGCCTTCTGCTTCAATTATTCCTATTGATACGGGGGTCTCTTTTTCAAATCTTGCCGGCGGGTAATGGATTATGGTGAAAGTTAAAAGTTCTCCAACGGGATTTAACTCTAAAAACTCCACATCGTCACTATAACAGTTTCTACAGTCAGAAACGGGAGGATAATATTTTACGTTGCATTTTCTACATTTTGAATAGTATATCTTTCCCTCTTTTAAGCCCTCTATAAACTTTGTAACCTTCGAGTCCTTTATGGCAGAAAACTTGCTAAAATCTTCCAAGATATTCACCTCCTGTATATGTGAACAAACACACTTTGTCCACTTGAACCAACATTGTGCGATAATCCTATCTCTGCTCCCTCAACCTGCCTATTCCCAGCTTCGCCTCTTAATTGTTTCGTTATCTCCACCGCTTGCGAAACACCAGTTGCACCCACTGGGTGACCCTTTGCTTTTAGCCCTCCGTCCGGGTTAACAGGCAGTTCTCCACCGATCTCCGTGATTCCCTCTGCTATCAGTCTTCCTCCCTCACCCTTCCTGCAGAACCCCAAATCCTCATACGCCATAATTTCTGCTATCGTAAAACAATCATGCACCTCTACAACATCGATATCTTGATGAGTTACATTTGCCATTTTGGACGCCTGTTTGAATGCAATCTTTGAAGCAGGTAACCCTACCAAAGTCTCTCTATTAGATAGGGTATGAGAATCTGTTGCCGTACCTAATCCAGTCAACCAAATCTGGGTGTCGGTGATTTTTTTGGCCCTTACCTCCGAAGCAAGTATGACCGCTGCCGCGCCGTCTGTTAAAGGACAGCAATCAAATAGTGTTAAGGGATATGAAACCATTGGCGAATTGATTACTTTTTCTACGTTTATTTCCTTTCTAAACTGTGCGTATGGATTGTCTAGTGCGTTTTTGTGATTTTTCACGGCAACCATTGCGAGTTGTTCTCGTGTGGTTCCAAATTCGTGCATGTGGCGATTTGCCATCATCGCGTAATAACCTGGAAAAGTCGTGCCGTAACTATATTCCCACTGAACGTCGCCTCCACGGCCCATTACCTCGGTGACAATGGGAGTTGGGCTTTCCGTCATTTTTTCAGCACCTATAACAAGCACAACATCATATAGTCCCGATGAAATCCCCATCCAAGCTGTTCTAATAGCCGCACTTCCTGTTGCACAGGCACTTGCTACTCTCATATCTGGCTTAGGATTTATACCTATGTATTCGGCAACGGGAAAAGAAGGGTTAACTTCCTTTGCCAACTCGCTTATGCAAACTCCCGTAATCGTGGCATCAATTTCACTTAATGATAAATTCGCATCACTTAAACTCTCTCTGACCGACTCAAAGGCCAATTCCCTTAGAGAGGCATCTTTTCTTACACCAAATTTGGAATGCCCTACACCCACTATAGCAACTTTCTTCATATCTAAAACTCCTTTAAAAATTGTTAATCAGCATATGCTAAATTTCTTTACCTCTTACTACTTTAACGATTTAAAATAATCTTTTTATTATTAAAAACTTCTGCGAAAAAAGGATTTCGACAATAGGCAAAACACCAAAGTAGGAAGAAGAATATTTTAAGCACTAACTCATGCCATAAGATTACAGAAAATGTTCAAGGCTATAATACTATGGGGAAAAATAAAGGATTTAAGAGGTAATAAACAGGGTTAAGGCCAATTGAAGTAACTATTATAAAGATACTAATAGTCTCTGGAGCAGCTTTCCTTAAACACGTATATAAGAAAATACACTTGACTCAAACTGTGACAAGCAACAAAGAAGCGACATTAAACACATGAAAGGTTAATCTAATAAAGTCAAGGCAATATCGCTGGCAAGACTTCTATTTTATTAGAAATAATCCCTTAGAATTATACAGGCTGAGTTATTCTTGAAATATCTTTTTAAAAATTTTTTTTGCCGCCTTAACCGCAGGAGAATTTCTAGGCAAATCGATTAATGATTTACCTTTTAAATTAAATTCTACTATATTTTGATCGTAGGGTAATATTCCCCCGTATTTTATTCCGATTTCTTGAGAAAAATCAAAAAGCTTTTTACCTAACTCTTCGTTGAACTCATTACCTATTAAATAAGTATTTTTGAAAGATATGTTAATTTTTTCAACAAGTTTTACAATTCGCCGAGCTGTTTCAAATCCCATTTTTGATGGATCAGTAATAATCAATAGAACATCTGCTGCTCTGTCAACTCGACGACTGATGTGTTCAAATCCGGCATCAAAGTCAATCATTACAAAATCATACAACTTAGCTAGCGAATCGATTATCACTGCAGCGAAGTTTTCAATTATACAATAACATCCCTCATCCTCGGGTCTTCCCATAACGAGCACATCATAACCATCCTGTTCGATAATGTTCTCCCATATCACACCTTCTAGAAGCTTGGTATAGGGTTGAGATGGGGACTCTAGTTCTTCTTTCTTTTTGTCCAGTATCCTGCCAAGAGTCATCTTTCCCTCCATCCCGATTCCAAGGACATTGGGGACATTTGAAGCGGGATCAGCATCTATCAAAAGAATATCATTTTCTCCAGATTCGATTAGATTTTTTAATAATAGAATGGCGATAGTTGTTTTACCCGACCCACCCTTGCCAGAAATTGATAACGTAAATGCCTTCTTTAGAGACATAACCATCTACCATTAGCTATTTTATATGCTGTCTATTGACCTATACATGAAATTTTCTTTAATAATAATCTCTGAAATACTGGCATAAACTTTCAAATTGGTAACCTCTTGAATCTCGGGAGGAAGCAGTTCTTTAAAATATCCACCTTTTTCGTAGAAAAGTAATATTCCCACTCCTTTTTCAGTACACAGGTCTATGAACTTTTCATCTACCGGGAATGGAAATACTACATAAATTTTGTTATAACAACCGTCGTAATTACTCAATGTTTCTAAAAAATCCATGCTATTTCTATACCTGCAATGAGCTATTATGCAATCTTTGGATGGGACTCTATACCCCTTATTTCTCCAATAGAACTTCTCATTCTCTAATTTCTTGGAAATCCATTCATCTCTATACATATCCTTCAAAGCAGAGCTAACGAAACTAAAATCAAAACCAGTTTCTTCAACTATTTCTTCGGTTGACATCCAATCCCGATTTATTAGGATGTGAAGGATTGCTGGTGAAACAAAATGTTTAGATTGTACTCTTTTCTTCAAGTCTGATAATCTAGGCATTATACAAACAATATCTACAGGTTTTAAGCCTTGAACCTCAAGATTTCGGCTTACATAGTAACCCTGCGAAGAAAAGTAAGTAGCAGTAGCGGCGCACAAACTTTTTTCACTTGTGGTACTTGACAAAAATATTCACCAAGAAATAAAAAAAAGAAGGGGTATAAAAAGGTTAAGAATTTATTCGGTTGGAATGGATACTTGGATAGCATCTTTCGGGCAGGCTTCGACGCATAATCCGCAGTTGGTACACAATACGCGGGTGGTTCCAACAATTCGCCAGTCCTGAGGTTCATCGCCTACTTTTTCTGGTAGATCGAAGGGTTTGTATGCGAGCACAGCGTGGGGGCAAGCTTTCACACAGGCTAAGCATTCTCTCGGGTTTCCACAATTTTCTGGGCTCCAACTTATTTCGGGTCTTATAGTAACCATTTCTACTCACCTCACCAAACATCCTTTACTTGGGCAACCTCCTCTCTGGGACTAAGACTAATTGCATTATGGGGACAGACTGGTCGGCAAACACCACAACCCCAACACTGGAACGGATTAATAGACACCTTTCCAGCTGTAGGTGAGTATTTTATAGCCCCAAACGTACACCTGCTTGTACATTTTGGTGTCCCATCACATCCATCGCATGCATTAGGATCCACTTCAGATACATATTCCGCCTTCCTAAAGGTATCTTCTACATCATAGTTAAGTCTGGCTCTGAGGGCAATGCAAATTGGGTATTCACAGTTGCAGATCATGGTCGGAATCGGAGCCGGGCACCAGAACACCGCATGGACTGTGCCCTCCTTGTCGAGTTCTTTTAACATTTCCTTTGCCTCTTTCTTTGAAACCCATTTGTTCGGTTTGTCCCAAGGTCCAAGACTCTCGGATAGGCCTTTGCCTGCTGGTCTAAGAAACATACAGCTCAGCTTCTCCTTACCGCCATAATACTTACGGCACACGCAAGGAAGAACGAAGATATCTCCTTCGTTTAGATCAACAATTTTCAACGCGTCTTCCAGTGGAACTGCCTGTCCACCAACGGCCATATCCACTAGATCCGGCAACGCTCCCCGTATTGCTTTAGAGGCCTCGTCATGTAAATCTGGAAAAACTGCATCCAAAGCTTCTCCGAAACCTATGTCGTACCTAAAACGCTGTACTGAGGTCATGATCTCCTGTATGGTACCCTTTATACCTAGTAGATCGCCTGCCATAGTGTCTTCCAATTTTGGTTTTGTTAGTTCGCTTTTCAGCATTTCGTCCGAGTAGTTTTTAGGGTTCAGGTACCATTTGGTCCCTCCACCCCATTTTACACAATATCTACACATATTTCTCTCTCCTTTCTTTCTCATTTTTTATTTTATTCTCAAAATAGGGAACAATTTTTTATTTTACGGATTTTAAGATATTTACATCCTTCTTTATTTACCTCCTTATTTTTATTTAATCGATTCCCAAATTAGCTCAACTATGTCGTACATTTTAAGGTCATAATTGCCAGCTTCTATCGCATCCTCAAGATTCCGCCAGCAAAACGGGCAAGTAGAAACAATAGCATCCGCACCTGTTTTGAGAGCCTCTTTAACTCGTTCCTCTGCAGCAAACATCGCTAAATCATTAAAAGCAGATTTTACACCGCCTCCAGCCCCACAACACCAAGCATTCTCTCTGTTTCTCTCCATTTCCACAAGTTCCACGCCAGGAATTTTCTCCAATATCTCTCTTGGGGTATCATAGATATTCATATGGCGACCTATATGACAAGGATCGTGATATGTCACCTTCATGTTAACCGGTTTTTCTAACTCTAGTTCTCCGCTTTCAATTAGGGATAAAAATAATTCTGGCGAGTGAACGACTTTAAAATCATAATCTAAGCCATATTTCTCTTTATAATCCTTAGTTAGCGTTCTATAGCATCCTGCGCATGAAGTGATAACCTGTTTGGCTTCTGCCTTTTTCAGTACTTCGATATTGTGTTCCGCACAGGTTTTTGCGATTTCGGATTGGCCCGTCCTAAGCAGAGGGGAACCACAGCACCACTCATCCTCTAAAATTGTGAAGTTGGTACCTAACTTCTTTAGGATGTTTGCGGTGGCCGCTGCTATCTTCTTCTGTCTGTATGAAGAAGTACAGCCTACGAAATAAACTGTATCCGCTTTTTCAGGTAATTCGGACTTATCGAACGGGAGCCAACTCAGTCTCTCCGCATGAGGTTCCAGGTACGGGTTGTGTTCATTTCTAGTCCACTCTCCAAACTCCCTTTGTTTCGGTGGGGGTCCCACTTCTGACTCCACAGCTCTCTCTCTCAAGGTTTCAATTATTTGAGTTATATGTTCGTTAAGAATATCGGTTTGGCACTGCTTTTCACAGTTTCCACACAGAGTGCAGCTATAGATTATTTTCAGAAGTTTGGGATTATCCAGATCCAGTTTCCCCTCAGTTAATCCTCTAGCAATCCACATTCTACCACTCGGGAAGTATGGTTCAAAGCCATATTTTTCGCCGGCAGGACAAGTAGGCTGCCAATCAGGTGTGCTTCTCTCCCACAATTTAAGCTTGTACACCGTATGACAGGTTCCACATCTAGTGCACATATGTGTCCATTCTTCTATTTCACTCATAACCCCCATCTTCCTGGATTCATTATTCGATTAGGGTCTAATGCTTTCTTAATCTTTTTCAAAAACAGTCCAAAGTTGGGGTCGCCTCTCTCTAATAACATTTCGGTGGCCCATACCGGAGCCTTGTAGGGTATGAACCCAATATTATTTAATTCTTCTGCCATTTCTTTCATAATTTCTCTGGTTTCTCTTACTTCTTCGGCGTTTGACCTGTCAAAACCGACGAGCGTTCTCATCGCTCCAAAGTGTCCATGTTTAAAGGTCTTTGCATAAACCCAGGGAGTGAACCTTGGGTATCTTGAAAATACTTCATTAGCAACATTCCAAGCAGTTTCATATTGGCTGCAAGGACCATAAGCACCGACCCAAGTTAAACCCCCAGGTCCGTGAGTAAATAGGCCCGCAAAAGTCATAGGGACATCAAGAACCTTAGTTATATCGTCTCCTACTTCCTGGTAATCCCAGACCCCGAAACCATATTTTTCAGCTAATTTTTCTATAACTTCTACTTTTGCTTCAAATTCCTTTAGGGTATTAATCGCTGAGATGTCCATTTCCAAACTGATACTTGGGGCACCCTCCATTTTCTCGCTTCCCACGGTCTCTCTTGGCATTTGAATTACCGCAAATGCCAACCCCCAGTTAAACATGATCAAATTGTCGCATATTTGTGCTCTACCTAAATTCAACATTAATTGAAAGGCTTCGTGTATCTCGTCGGTCATAATCATTTTAATTCCTGAGTAGGCCGGCTTGGGATCTAGTTGAATCGCCATCTTGGTTACAATACCGGTCATACCTTGCCAAGAGGTAAATAGTCCAACTAGATCAGGTAGTGGATTGCGCCCAAACCAATATTTACTAACGGCACCAGACCCTACTCTTACTATCTCTCCGGTTGGAAGCACCGCCTCCAGTCCGTTAATGAAACAATCTGTGGTTCCGTATTTAGTTGAAAGTGTGGCAAGACCTTCTAAAAGAGCGTTGGGAACAACTCCTGCAGCTGGCGTGGCGTAGGTATAAGTATACACTAAATCAGGGTGATTTTTATCCAAGTAGTTCTTTATATTTGCGAAAGTAACACCCGCCTCAATTATTGCATACTGATCAACTTCATTAACCTCTAGTATTTTGTTCATTCTCTTCAGATCGACGGTAATGCCTCCCTCTAGTGGAATTGTCAGTCCTCCAAGGTTGCTACCTGACACGAATGGAATTATAGGAATTTTTTCTCTATTAGCAAGCAAAACAATTTTTTGAACTTCTTCAACAGTTATAGGAGCTACCACAAACTCTGGCATGTGGGGTACATTCTCTGTCATATCTCCAGAATAAACAAATAGGCTTGCGGAATCATCCATCACGTAGTCTTCGCCCACTATGTCTATCAGTTCCTTTAGCACTGCTTCGTGGTTTGGTGTCTTCTTGTGAACCACTAGTTCTTTGCCCTCTTCACCAACGGTTTTTTCTATTTCAACCATTGACTTCTTTCTCCCATTTTGATTCAGTTTTTCAACTAAAAAATTATTTTAGTTACAAATTTCTTATCATGCTGTTATATAAATATTAGCATTTTTAAGTTCATTGCCGATAAATAAATTAAGTGTATTAACAATCTAAAAAATACATTCAGATTAGTCCCATGCAGAAGTATTATTAAATGCAAATTTTTAAATTCGAGCTAAACCTCATTTTTTAAAAAAAGTGGGAATAGGTGGTTTTACCTCAAGTATTCTGGAAGCATTTGGAGACAGTCTTTCTTAGCAATCATTCCCGCAGCTATGAAACCGGAATGGACGGTGGCATCCATTGGGACTCCCCAGCTTCGTACGCCATCACCCACGAAGTATAGACCTTTAACTCCTGGGGCTTTTATTTCTGGTCTTTTATTGCCAACCTGGTCGGGAGACCGGGCAACACCATCTAAATAGTCTAGAGAGGTATAGATGGCCCACTCTACTGATTCATGGTACTCTGGAAATCTCTCATCTAGAAACTCGTTTAATGCGTCAATGACTTTGTTCACTTTTTTCTTGTTGTTAGCTTCCTCCTGTGTTAGTGGGGCATAAAAAGTTACCAATTGTTTGTCTTCTGGTGCACGGGTAGGATCATAATTCGACAAACCCTCGAAAATGCATCTCACCGCGCCTCGGAATCCTTCCCCCTCAGGAATCAGTTCCATAACCCCAAACCAGCCCCTATTCTTTAGTACACGCGTATTTAGAGCGATGTAACCTGAAGCACTACCGGCACTCCTGAGACCCTTTACATGTTTAACCCAATCGCTTGGAAAAACATTCTCATCCAAAATTTTAAACGATTTCTGGATAGGGACGTTACTCACAACCACCTTAGCTTCTATAGTTTCTTCTCCAGTGGGGGTACTTACTTCAACTCCCTTTACCTCTCCGTCTTCAACAATTATTTTATTGACTTCGGTTTGGGTTCTCACTACGCCTCCTGAATCCTTGATTATCTTCGCAAGCTTGTTTGCCACAGTTATGAATCCGCCCTCTACTGAGCCACCGTTTCCGCTTCCAGCATGACCACCTGTGTAGCCCACGGGGTTACTGGATCTTATGGTCTCTCCGGCGGATATATCCTTGGGGTGGTTAATAGTTGTGACCAGTGTGGCGAGAAGATACCAGAAATCTTGGATCCTCTTTTTGTCCGTTCTCTCCTCTATGAATTCCTTTATCGAAACATGGTCAAACTGGGCCGTGTCTTTTGGAAACATCTTCATATTGCCCTTTGCAACTTTTCCGAATTCTGACATAAGTTCATCTGGAATAAATTCTATTTTCGGGGGTGCCATCCCACACCACTTATTATCAAACCAGTAGTAGTTCTCCTGTAAAGGATAGAACTTTATGGCTTCGCCAAAATTCTTAAGCAGAATTCCGACTCTCCCGTTTTCATGGTACACATACTCATGGAACCCCAAATCTAAAGTGAACCCCTTTAAGAGTTGCTTATCCACAATTTCACTTATATCTGGCTCTGTTCTTACTATCCACTCGTTCCCCGTACTTTTTAACAAATTCTCGAAATAAGGAAGGCTTAACTCTTCGCCCTTTATGGAGGTAGCCCTTCCACCTAGTCTATCTTCTCTCTCCAAAAGTAGCACTCTCTTACCCTCATTAGTGAGAAGAGCACCACAAGTTAACCCTCCAAATCCCGAACCTACTATCACTACATCCCATGGTTTACTAGACATATAGGTCCCCCAAAAAATTGGGTATTTAAAAACTATCTAGATTTAAGATATAATGATAGTTTCTTTTTTATAAAAATATAGCGATAATATTAAAATAATTAGATTTCCATGATTGAAAGAGCATTGAAATAGAAATTTACTAGAAAAAGTGTAATAATACTGTAACTAAAATCTTATAATGGTTAAGGAGGTTGAGAGGGATGGTATCGCCAAATGATTTGAAAAAAGAATTAATTAGCATTGTGGGTTCTGAGAATTTATTTGACGATGAGAAAATTCTCCAGAATTTTGCGAGTGATTTCAGTTTCGTCAAAGGCAAAATGCCAATATTAGTCGTTAAGCCTAAAAATTTTGATCATGTTATTAAGATTGTTAGACTTGCTAATGAAAAGAAGGTTTCTCTGACTCCTATAAGTTCAAAAATTCATCATTTTCGTGGTGATACAATACCCACCAGTGATGAAAGTGTAATAGTAGATCTTAGCGGAATGAAAAAAATTATTAGAGTGGATAGAAGGAACAGGGTGGCTATAATCGAGCCAGGAGTAACCTTTGGAGAGTTACAGGAGGCTGCGGCTAAGCAAGGAATGAAGGTTCTGATGCCCCTAATTCCAAGAGCCACAAAGTCAGTTTTGGGAAGCTACCTTGAAAGAGAGCCTATCCTCATTCCAAGGCATCATTGGGACATGACTGACCCCCTTCTCTGCACCGAGGTGGTTTTCGGAACCGGCGACATTTTCAGAACAGGCTCAGCCGCTGGTCCTGGAACCTTAGAGGAGCAATGGGCTGCGGGCCAAGCTCAGAAGAATCCTATGGGACCAGCACAGACCGATCTTGTAAGAGTTATTCAGGGTTCCCAAGGGACGATGGGTATTATCACCTGGGCTCCTGTGAAATTGGAACTTCTTCCCAAGTTGGAGAGGCTGTTCTTTGCTCAGGCTCAGAGTTTGGACGAGTTAATTGATTTTGTTTATAGATTGATGTGGCTGAGGATGGGTGAAGAATGCTTTATTTTAAACAATACTAACCTAGCGTCTATTTTGGGAGAGAACGCTGAAAGAATTCAGCAAATCAGGGAGGAACTTTCTCCTTGGGTGTTATTTATTTGTGTGGCAGGATTTGAAAGATTGCCGGAAGAGAGACTAAAGTATCAGACTGAGGACATAATGAAAGCCGCCCAAGAATTCCACATTCAGCTTGTTGAAGAAATTCCATTTATTAATGGGGAGGAAATGTTGAAAATTCTATCTAAACCTTCAGAGGAGCCTTACTGGAAATTGCGTCTTAAAAGCGGTTGTGCAGAGCTATTTTTCTTGACCACTCTCGATAAATCTCCAGAAATGGTTGAGATTGTATATGAGGTTGCTGAGTCTCATAAATATCCAAAAGGGAATCTAGGAGTGTACATTCAACCAGTACAGCAAGGAAGGGTCTGTCACTGTGAATTCAATATACCCTATAATCCAAATGATGAGATAGATTTTGAGAATTCTAAAAGTTTTTATTTAAAGACTTGTGAGAGACTAATCGAAAGGGGTGCATTTTTTAGCAGACCCTACCCTGACTTATCACACTTAGTTTATGATAAAACTGATGAGAATGTGGTTTTGACGCTTAGAAAGTTGAAGGAGCTATTTGACCCTAATGGCATCTTGAATCCGGGTAAGCTGTGTTTTTGGGAGGAGGCTTAAAATATGGTGGAAGATTATAAATCCGATATGTTGGGATGTTCCAGATGCTCTTTGTGTAAGTGGATTCCTCTTAACCAGATTAAGAGCTGGAGATTCGCAAATGTTTGCCCTGCTATTACGAGATATAATTTTCATGCTTATTCTGGTAGTGGAAAGATGATCATCGGGCTTTCTTTATTGGAAGGAAGGATGGATTGGACAGAAGAAGCAGTGAAGATACTTTATAGTTGTACTCTGTGTGGTGCTTGCGATATTTCATGTAAAGTCTATAGGGATGACATCGACATTGTGGATACACTTGAAGAATTGAGAAGAAAAAGCGTCGATGATGGTGTTGGACCCCTACCCAGTCACTTAGAGTTTAAGAAGAGCATAGAAACTAATTACAATCCTTATAAGGAACCACACACTAACCGCTGGGTATGGATGCCTAAATTTATAGATGTGTCAAAAAAATCTGATACCGCTTATTTTGTTGGATGTACCTCTGCTTACAGATTGCCTCAGATCGCACAGGACACGGTAAAGATTCTAAACGCAACCAAAACAGACTTTATGATTCTTGGATCCGATGAATGGTGCTGTGGCAGTCCTCTAATGAGAACCGGGCAATTTGATCTGGCCAAAAAAATGATAGAGCATAATATTGAGAAACTAAACAAACTCGGAGTGGAAACTGTCATAACAAGCTGTGCCGGGTGCTACGACATGCTAAAAGTGGATTACATGCGCTATTCTGAGACCGAAATGAAATTCAATGTTTTACACAGCGTAGAGTATATCCATCAGTTGATTAGGGAAGGTGTTATCGAATTTAGGAAAGAAACACCACTTAAGGTAACCTATCATGATCCTTGCCATCTTGGAAGACGTGCGGATCCATATGTTGGTGAATGGGAAGGAGACAAGCTTCAAAGGCCTGAACAATACATCAGAAGGGGAAGAAATGGAGTTTACAACCCTCCGAGAAAGGTTTTGAGGAGCATTCCGGGCCTGGAACTGGTTGAAATGGAGCGAATAAGAGAGTATGCTTGGTGCTGTGGTTCAGGTGGAGGGGTGAAGTCAGCGTTTCCAGATTTTGCACTCTGGGCTGCGAACGAAAGAATAGAAGAAGCTGAGGCCTCTGGGGCAAACATGCTTGTTACCTGTTGTCCATTCTGCGTCAGGAACCTAGGCGACGCTTCAAAAGAGTACAAACACAAAATGGAAGTGGTGGACCTCGTGAATCTGGTTTATTCTGCCATGGAGGTGAGAAAATAATGCTAGCAGAAAAAGTATATCGAGAAATAGAAAAGGTTGTTGGCAGGAATAACATATCCCAAGATCCCGCAATTCTAGAAGGCTACGCGTTTCAACCCTTCCACAAAGCCGCACCTGGAGCGTGGATCCCTAGACCCGAAGCGGTGGTGCTTCCCTCCACAACGGAGGAGGTTCAAAAAATTGTAAAGATATGTAACAAGCACAGAATAAAATTCAAAGCACACAGCACTGGCTGGGGTGCTATGGGAGGTCCTGGAAGTGAAGGAGTTTTGCAGATAGATCTGAGAAGGATGAATAGGATAGTAAAAATAGATCAGAAAAATATGTACGCTGTGGTGGAACCTTATGTTATTTGTGCCCAGCTACAGGCTGAAGTGATGAAGCTTGGATTAAACTGCCATATTATCGGTGCGGGTTCTGGCACTTCCCCCTTAGCCAGCTGCACTTCTCATTGTGGAATGGGCTGGAGTAGCATATCAACTGGATATAACAATCGAAACGTTCTAGCAGTAGAGTGGGTGTTACCCACTGGAGATATCTTAAGATTAGGAACCTTAAGTATGGGTATAGGGTGGTTCTGTGGTGATGGGCGGGGTCCGAGTCTCAGGGGTGTGATGAGAGGATGGGCCGGAGCTGACGGAGGCATCGGTGTCTTCACCAAGTGCGCGGTTAAACTGTACCCATGGCCGGGTCCTCGTGAGATTAGGGTTGAAGGACTTTTGCTGGATGTTAAGACCGAGGTTCCATGGAATTTCAGAACGTATAGCTGTCGTTTACCGAGCTGGGAAGCCTACACCAATGTGGTGTACAAGATAGGTGAGTCGGGAATAGGTTTCATACAGTGTAAAAACGCGATTGGTCTTACAATCGCTATTATGTCCCCAGAAACACTGAGGTCTTTGAAGGAAAATCCTCAATGGAGGGAGTTCTTTAAAAGTCTGCAGCATATTTTCATAATAATGCTCGCAGCGAATTCTAGAGGCGAGCTAGAATACCAGGAGAAAGCTCTGAGACAAATTATGGAAGAAGAGGGGGGAGAATTAATAGAATTGGGACAAACGGGATCACTATTTTTACCACCAGAAAAAACTGCCAATTTTTATCAAGCGATGTGGTGGGGACTCGTCCGCGTTAGCACTCCTCCACTGATATTTCGCATGGGCGGTAGCTTCCTAACAGCTTTCGGGGGAGACGAGGCCTGGGATGCAGCTGTGAATCAGGCGAAGAGAGGCGAAGAGATAAAACAGGAGTTCATAGATAGGGACTTGATTATCGATGATTTGGCTGACAATGCTTGGGGTGGAATTTACGAGCATGGTCTCATCGGTCATCAGGAAGAACTGGTGTTATTTAATCCTCGTGATAAAAAGCAAGCCGAGGCAATAGAACAATTTGTCGGAGCGTGCGCTGAGGCATCTGCTGAGGAAAGTCTAGGAATCGGATTCAGCCTATTTGCGGGTAAACAAATCCATGAGATCTTCGGTCCAAGGAGTTGTAACTACCATGTGTGGCAGAGTAAAATCAAAAAAATATTCGACCCAGAAGATCTATCAGATTCCAATTACTACATATCACCCAAAGAATAGAATGTTTTAAATATCCACCATTCAGGGTGAAACGAAGATTATTCGTTCTCCCTCCTTTCTAAGTGCAGCCTTAGATTCTTTAAGAACAACAGCTACCATCATTTCTAGTCGTGAGGGAAGTTTTGGCATATGTTAAAGTTCTCTTAGAACGCGCTACTGAATTTTGGGATTTTAAGTTCTTCGACCAGCTCTAGTTCTGTGACTTCCCCCGAGTCTTTGGGGGGAACTCCTTTTTGGGCGTGGTAAAGTACTCAAAATAACGAAAAAAAGTACGCATTCATATTTGTTATGAGCCATGTTTCGCAGTTGAATGGATGATTAACTGCTCCATATCTTCACAATATTTAAGTATCTCCGCTGAGTGGGATAATTGGTGGGATTGTTTGGTTGAAGAAGCTGTAATAGATGATAAAGGTAGAATTGCTATCCCAAAGCGGCTACGTGAAGTTTTAGATTTACGGAAAGGAACCAAAGTAAGATTATTACTTGAAGAAGGAAAAATAGTGGTAATGAAGCCGGTAACCCCAGAAGAATTTATCCTTGAAATGGAGGGATTCATCAAGGAAGGTTCCCCTATTCAAAAAGCAAACCCTCTGAAACTTAAGGAGATATGGGAAAAGCAATGATCTACGTAGATGCCAACTATTGGATCTATTGGTTTGACCAACGGCTCCCAGAGCATAAATATGTCTTGAAACCTATGAGAGAAGCTTTTCGGGAAGGAATCATCCTTAATGTTTTCACCCTCATTGAGGTCGCTCACTACCTACGTAATTTGACTGAGAAAGAGTTTTTTGACAAGCTTGATAAGATACAGAGTCTCACCTCATTAAAACTCGTCGATTTAGAAACGGAGCTACTAAAGGTATCACTTGAACAATTGATAAGACATGCCAGAGTTGGAATAGGCGGCCGAGACAGTATCATTTTAGCAACAATGCAAACACTAGGTGTAAAAAGAATAGCCACCCACGACAGGTTTTTCACAAAAATCAAAGGCCTAGAAGTTATTGATACAATCCCCTAGCAAAGACAACTGGCTGGTATGTATTCCTTGAAGACAAAATCCAACAAAAATTACATTACAGAGTTAGAAGTGAAAGCACAAATAATTACAATACTTATCATTAATAAATTTTATAAACAAATTGCTTAAACATACCAAGTCTTAGAGGAGGTGCTGTTATGAAAGTTTTGGTTACTTATTTCACTATGACTGGTAATACTGAAAAGATTGCCAAAGCCATTCATGATGAAGTATCGAAAGAACATGAGGCGGATTTGAAAAAGATTGATGAGGTCGGTGCTGATACTTTCAAAGAGTATGATCTAGTTTTTGTAGGAACTCCTGCTCATGCCGGTGATTTAGCCGGTCCAGTTAAGGAAGTTATGAATTCCCTTCCCAAATCACCGAAATATAAGCTTGCAGGATTCTACACCCACATGGCCCCAATTTGGGATAAGGAAGTACAAGACGCACTTAGAGGTGCTTTTGAAAAAATAGCCAAAGAAAAAAGTATAGACTATAGGGGAACTTACAATTGTATGGGTAATCCCGATCCTAATGTCGCAAAAATGGTAAAAGAAGCTCGAAAAATGCCTGATGACGAGTTTAACGAATACTTGGAGGAAGCAATAAAACATCCAAGTCTTGAGGATGAGCAAAAGGCTAGGGAATTTGCCAAAGAGGTGTTGTCCAAAATCAAGTAGCTAAATTTGAATCAGAAGCCTCGAATATTATTCTCGAAAAATAAAGATGTTTGAGTGGTTAGAAAAATTAGCCTTTGAATTTTTTCATTGTCTCTCTTGCAAAAACGCGTGCACGCTCTACTCGTGAAGCATCGGGTTGACCCAAAGTCTGGTCACGCATTTCTCCAAAAGCCCGGAGCTTGGGATCCTCTTGCTTCTTCAAAATGTTTGCTATTTGTTCACTAAGTTCTCCCTGACAGTCAAAGAAACCTACCAGATTTGCTTCCACTGCAGGTTCCTTGCACCTTGCAAGCCATTCCTGAAGCTCTTCCATGTCCTCAGGTGCGGCGTGAGTTATAAATAGAGCAATGTTTTTACCCTTTGCATTTTTTTCTAAAAACTTTTTACCTGGTGCAGCTGGTCCAAATGCGTTAATCGGAAAGCCAATGAAAGCAAGGTCATAGCCATCGAGATTGTCAACCTCATTTAGCTTTTTGAGCTCCTTTTCCTCTTTGATTTCATCATAAATAGCTTCAGCGATCTTTTCAGTATTCCCAGTCTGCGTCCAGTAAGCCACTAAAATCTTCAAACGCATACCTCCTATTTGGAAAAACCAATTATAAAGGGTTTTTATATTTCCTCAATTTATAAAGTTTACTTAGATTTATTTCATAGTTTTCATTTATAATTTATATAAAATAAAAAAAATAAATTTTAATATTTAAATATTAAA
>NZ_JBRAKS010000031.1:0-17939 GCF_052745115.1 Candidatus Jordarchaeum sp. | reverse complement strand
ATCTTTATTAAGGCTATTCTCACCATATGTTCAAATAAAACTCCTTGATGTTTGGATACGTCTTGGTGGATGGCTGGAAAAGCTCGTTTCCAGTTTTCACTTCACACAATTACCCGATTTTTAACATCTTCATGTGAAAATTTTGGACACAGGGATGTGGAAACAAGCAAGTCACGCCATCACCATGAATAAGCCAAACATTCAAAGGAGTCAACATTGAACATATGGATTGTCAGATTTGAATATAGAACCTTTAAAAAATGGACAAGTAGCCGGCTAAGTTTAATGAACTTTGGAAAATATGGAGCTGTAGAGGTAGATTCTTGATCACTATTTTGTGGCTTATATTATGACGTCGTTAAGCAAGATTAAATAATCCATCAAAAGTCTTGTTATCAGAAAATTTTTTCTGACAATTTCCTTACCTTTTTTACCCATTTCTTTTGCCTGATTAGGATTCTTTAGAAGTTGAGTAATTCTGTCTGCAAATCCTCTATTGTCATTAGGTTCAAGTAAAAATCCGTTCTCACCATCAATTATTTGAAGACAGATACCGCCAACGCTTGAAGCCACGACAGGTGTTCCCTTCCAAAGGGCCTCGGTTATGGTAAGTCCAAAGCCTTCTCTCTGGGATTTCTGTACTATAACATTGGAGGTTCGTTGTAAAGCGTTTACCAGAATATTGTTTTCAGAGGTTATTAGAATGACATCATTGTTTTTTATTAGATTTTTAGCTTTTCGTCTTACTTTCTCATAGATCTTCATGCCCTCTGGGTCATCAGAGGCCATAGACCCACATAAAACTAATCGGCAATCCACCTTTTCTTTGACGAGCTTAAAAACATTTAACACTCCCTCTGGATCCTTCCACTTGTCAAACCTTGATATCTGAGTTATAAGAGGTTTGTCAGTGGGGACATCAAATTTTTTGAGATATTTCTCAATATCGCTATCAGAAAGTTCAATATTTTTTGTATCCAGTGGATCAATAGCGGGATGAATAATTCTCTGGTCTACGGGGAGGTTCACCCTACGGTAGTCTTCGGAAGAAATAATAATGGCGTCGTATCTGAGAACGAAGTTTTTAAAATAGTCCCAGACTTCCTCATTGGGATTTGAACAATCAACGTGACACCTCCAGATCCAAGGCTGCCTTTTCTTATAAAATCTTATGAGGGGTAAAGGCTGGGGATCGTGTACAATTACACAGTCATGATCTATATTTGCATATACCGAAAAGTCCTCATTGGCTTGCAAATAAAGACGCTTCTTCATTTCGGTAAAATTTATGGATTCTCCCTGAAGCGCGTTATGAAATTTCTTAGTTATAGTAAAAAAGTCAGGAGTGCCATGAAGAATCCTCCAGTCCGCATCTAGACCAGCATCATTCATCAACGGTACCAGCGATTCTAAAATCTCCGCAACACCGCCTCCCTGATAAGTACTGTTTACGTGTACTATGTGCTTTCCATAAAGTTTACTTGCTAATCTGTGTATCTGAGAAATAACTCTATCTCCTACAATTTCCCGATAATCCTCCAAGCTGCGCATGCTATTTCCTCATCAACTGTTTTAGTAATGATCGTACTTCTTCTGGCGAATACAAGTTGAATCTAGCGTGGGTTCTACCAAAGCCTACTTTAATCGTGTATGAAGTTTCAGGAAGAGCGGCAAAGGTGTCTTCATCCGTCCAGTCATCACCGATTGCCATAATAAAGTCCCAGTCTCCCCTTGATAACCAGTGTGATGTAGCGAGCCCCTTATCTATACCCGCATTTTTGATTTCAATTACTTTACTCCCTTCCAAAACATCAAGGTTAAAATGGGCAGCAACATTCAAAAGAGAACCCTTTAATTCAATCACATTTCTAGCGCTTAACTCCGGATCTGCGGTTCGATAGTGCCAAACAAGCGAAAACTCTTTTTCTTCGATAAAAGAGCCGGGTGTTTTGTCTGCATAAATTTCAAGAAATGGCCTTATTTCTGCCTTCCATTCATTTCCTATCGGCTTTATAATCTCCCAATTTCCTTCTTTCTCTTTTATCCAAACCCCGTGCTCAGCAGTTAATCCCACATTCAAGCTTTTAAACCAGCTATCCAATGTTCCTTTTTCTCGTCCGCTTATGATTACCACTTCATTTTTAGATTCCTGGGTGAGTGCTTTAAGTAGTTCCAGAAGTTCTTCGTCGGGCTTTGCTTGGACCGGTCTTGGTGCAAATGGAACAAGAGTACCGTCATAGTCCAATAAAATTAAACTTTTATTGCTTTTAAGATAATCATCAACAATTTTTTCCTTCATGTTACCTGTAAGTATTTTTGCATTAAGCTCCTTCTGAAGATCTTTGATATTATTCAATCCGCCCATAAATTCATTCACCCATCTGTGTATGTCATAACGCTGTAGTCTGCTTTGCATATTTCTGTTTCGCTTTATTTGTTCTTCCTCCGACATCACTAGTGCCTTTTTTATGGCTTCTGCAATTTCCTCCTTATTATTTGGATTCACTATGAGTGCGTCTCCTAATTCTTTTGCAGCGCCCGTCATTTCGCTGAGAATTAAAACTCCTTTTCCATCGGTTTTAGTGGCAATAAATTCTTTCGATATTAGATTCATTCCGTCCCTAAGAGGAGTAATAAGGGCAACATCAGCAATACGATAAAGACTAAGTAGAGTGTGAAAAGGTATAGAACGATAAAGGTACCAAACAGGCATCCAGCCAATAGTGCCGTGCATACCGTCAATTCGCCCGATAAGTTCGTCAACCTGTTTTTTTAACAAAATATAGCTTTCAATCTCTGTACGCGAAGGCACCGCAACCATAATAAGTGTTACCTTTTGCCTAAATTCTGGATAATTTGTTAAAAACGTGTCAAACGCTTCCAATCGTTGAGGTATACCCTTCGAGTAATCTAACCGATCGATGGATAAAATTATTTTACGCTCTCCCACTCTTTTATGTATCATTTTAATTTCTCTTTGCACTTTCGGATCGCTTTCAACTCTGGCGAATCTATCATAGTCTATTCCCATAGGGAATGTGTCCACTCTCACCAAACGATTACTTAGAGTGATCTCACCTAGTGTATGGTCATAACCTAATATACGGCGGACATTGCTGAGGAAGTATTTAACGTAATCGTATGTATGAAAACCTACAAGATCCGCGCCTAAAAGTCCTTCCATGATTTCTTTACGCCATGGGAGCAGATGAAATACCTCAAACGATGGGAAAGGTATGTGGAGGAAAAATCCAATCGTTGCATCTGGCATTTTGTTCCTTATAAGCTTTGGAAGAAGCATTAAATGATAATCATGAATCCATATGGTATCCTCAACTTCAGCAACCTCAACAATTACCTCACAGAAAGCCTTATTTACCCTAACATATGATTCCCAGTAGTTTTTATTATATACCGTAAATTCTGGGAAGTAGTGGAAAAGGGGCCAGATGGTTTCGTTACAAAAGCCATGATAGTAATCTTCAATATCTTCTTCAGACAAAAAAACAGGAGCCAAATTTTTGGAAGCAAATTTTTCAAAGATTTCCTCTCTTTCCTCCTCTTTAAATTTGTCCAAAGTAACTCCTGGCCATCCTATCCATAAACTCTTTTTTGATTTGTGAACTGGGCCCAACCCAGTAACCAAACCACCCACACTAGTCTGAAAATTTAGTTTTCCTGCTCTCTTTCCTATGTTTATGGGTAATCTATTCGAAACTATTAATAATTTTTCCAAATCGGATCACTTCAAATATTTTTTTGCAATTATCTCTCATGAATAACGCAATTTTCCTTGTTATAACTCACATCGAAGTTGGATTTGTGTAATTATTTGGATGTTAACAAGAAACACCACATTAAATTAAGCTGCATTTATTCTTGGTAGCTGTATCTTTCCTCTTTCCATGGATCACCATGGTTATGGTATCCCCGACTCTCCCAGAAGCCTCTTCTATCCTTTTCGGTGAACTCCACACCAGTAACCCATTTGGCACTTTTCCAAAAATAAAGTCTCGGAACTGCGAGTCTTACCGGATAGCCATGCCCCGGAGTTAGTGGTTCATCATTGTGTTTAATAGCGAATATGGGCATCTGGTTCGAAGAAATCGCTTAGTGAAAGGTTGGATGTGAAGCCACCCACTGAACGTACGATAACATATTTAGCTTCAGGCAGTATATTAACAAGATCTTTTATAACACTGGTGCTTACTCTCTCCCAGAGATTATTAAGTTCCGACCAACCAGTAACACAATGAATATCCGAAAACACTTTAATCATTGGCAATGACAGGAATTCTTGATAACTAAGCTTTCTTTCTTCTTCTACTAGCCCCCAGATCTTAAACTTCCACTCTGAAACATCTACCTTCGGTACTTTACCGTAGTGAAGAACAGGCCATTTCTCTGTCACCCTTTGACCGGGAGGTACTCTGTTCGATTTTTCCGTATCCGGGCTTGTAATTACTTTATTTTTCATAGACTATTCCCTCATACTACCCAAAAAGCATTTTCAGGCTTTATTTTTCAATATTCTATAATTATTTTTCTTCAGGATTATTGTAGTTTCTCCGCCTTCTTCAGCTCTTTGTTTTACAATTAAACTCAAGCTTTAAAATTTTTACCTCTGATAAAATTTCAGCGCAGAATTTTACCTACACTACTTGTCTGAATCCTTCATACTGCGTCATACCCACAATTCCTGGTGACATGGTATAACATCTGGCTAAGGACACATATTTATCTGGAAGCCTTCCCTTGAAAGGCACTATAATACACTTTAGTTGATAAACTCCTCTAAAAGCCTCCATAGGATCAGTTGAATAAGTTGACTCTGCTTTAAACAGGCTAATCTCTGTCTCACCATCCCTAATCTCCTTAAATGAGCGAATCTTACCATCCCCTGCTACAATCAATCCTTTTTCATCATTAGATAAAGCGAACCAATCATTAACCAGAGGATGAAATATTCTATTATCTCTAACTTCCAATGGTACTAGATGACTGCCCAATTCTCTCCAAAGCATCCTCGGTCTACCTATACTCGGTCTAAGATTTAAAGGCTCAATACGCCCCGCATGTGCGCCTCTCACATCGACCTGCGATTCTACCTCTAACAGAGGCAAACCTCGATAAACCCTAAACCTTGTAGATATACTAGAACTATTAGTTAGCATCCGATTGTATCTAACCTCCGCGAAAACACCTCTATCTCCCCTATTTGACACCTCCACCGAGGGAGAGGTTTCCAAATTTTCCTCGTCCAGAAACGAAGTCAAAGAATCCAAAAAAGGCTGATCCTCCCCGCCATAAATTGTATCATTGGATTTATCAACTAGACGTAGAGGAACGCCCTTTTTAAATTGTAGTTCCAGAAGTTCATTACCTAAAACGTTTTCAGAAACAGAGAAAGCTTCTCTACTTTCCATTTCCAATTCGCCCTTAACAATCTGAGCAGTAACAATCTCTCCTGGCTTTAAGCCACCAATATAAACTAGATTGGCCTCATTTAATGTCCCATCAAAATGGAGCTTAGAACTAGTAAAATCTGAAAGAACATTTTCTTCCCCAATTTGTAAAACAACTTCCTCCATTTTTAATACTCGATCCTCTAACCTAATTCCTAAGTTTAAAGGCATCTCTGGAACTTGATATGGATGGTAATTAAAAATTAAGTATTTTTTAAAGGGTTCCTTTGCCCAATCAAAACTCATTCTGGAAAAAATTTTCTCACTGGCTACTGCACCAGCAATCTGAGCTATTTCTGAAGCGTAACGATATTCATACTCTCCCTGAAACCTCTTATAAGTACACGGGGCCCAACCCAACTTATCGGAGTTCTGGCCTAAAAGCATCCACTTTTTTGCCTCATCTAGCTCTCCCTCCTCCTCAATAACATCGACCCCTTCACCTTTGGCTTTTTTTATCCAAAATTCGGCTTCACGAATATCCTGTCTGACATTTTCATTCAAAGTCCATAAATATTGATCCCAGGGATCTCTAACCCAAAGCAAGTAGTCATAAGGACCGGGAACCCATGTCAAATCATGGAGGGCCAAGCTTTTTCCCACCTTTGCACTCCGTACAAAATCACTACAAAGTACGTACTCCACATAGCCCAACTTATCAAACTCACTTATATAATCCTCTAGAACGTCCGTCCGCAGCACTTCGGCATCCTCCATAATTACAACCAGAACATCGCCAAACTCACTATCCTTCATTTGTTTAATCTTAGCAACAGGGTCCTCAACCACACCGGTAACAAACAGAACACAAGGAATAGTGGTAGCGCCATCATAGGCTATTAACTCATGCATTCTATGGTCCAGATTAGAAACATCCTGAAGCAAATTACGCACCGCAGACATCTGTATCACAAAATAATCCACACCATTTCTCCGGAAAAGAATGGGCATTGCAGGATGATAAGAGCACTCCTGAGCAAAGTACCCTTTGGAAACGCGTTTAAACGTCTTAGTCAAATTCTTTACAGCTAGCCTATGTTGAAAATCAAACTCTTCTCCGGTGTGCATAGCAGGAAGACTAAAACTCCACGTGTCCAGTAAAATTTCAAACTGTCCTTTCTCAATCCCCTTATTAATGCGATCAATAACATCCGGCGCCACCCGCTTAAGATAATTAATGGACCGGGTTGCCTCAATATCCCAGCCAGCCTTAATCCTTGGAAAACGGTCAAAAAAATCCAGCAAAGCCCGATAAATGTTCGGAAAACGCCGGATCACCTCTTCATCAGTATATTCCGCATAAAACATATTCAAGTGAAAATGAAAATTCACATAAACCGTCAATTCTAAACACCTTCTGCAAAAATATTTTAAATATTGAAAAACACGGAAATTAATCTTCCTATTTTTAATATCATAAACAATATCCGCGTATTACTTCTATAATACCAAGTTTGAAAATAACAAGTAAAGAAATTGATTTCCAACAATCTACATGGTGGGGGTGTGCACAACGGAACATGCAAAGGTTTCTTTCATAGGGCTCCCAGCTGTGGGAAAAACCAGCATTGTTACGTTGCTAACCGACGAAAAAGTGGTGGAGAATTACCAACAGACCATCGGACTAAATTTAGGTTTTCTATCCGTGGGCGACTATGAGGTTAGCCTTTTCGACATCGCGGGACAGGGCAGATTTCACTTCTTATGGAGGGGCTTGACAAGAGGTTCCAAAGTTATTTTTATTGTGACCGATTCAACACCTGAGAATCTTGCAGAAACAAAGCAGATAATTGAAAAATATGCTAATATACCTGGCACCACATTCTGGGTAATAGCTAACAAACAAGATCTTCCCGGAGCTCTAAGTCCAAAACAAGTGGAGGATCATCTGGGGCTAAAAACTTATGGCATGGTAGCAATTGATCCCAAAAGAAAACCAGTAATGTGTCAAATATTGAGAGAGGCAATTGAGGAGTATGTGTTGAAAAAGAAAAGTAATTAGAAAAAGGTTTCCTTCTATCAAAAATTATTTTTTGTATACACTGCCCTAAAAATTTATGGAACCAAAAATAAGCTTAATATCAGATAAATTTCTGCTGTGTGGTCTGCTTTTTTAAGAGTAATATTAATATAATTATTAATAACAGATTAATCTTCTATATCCAATTTTTAATTTTTGAAAACTTCCAATATTATTCGTATTAAAAAGAGGAAAATGAAAATGAAGCAATTAAGAATCGGAGTATTAGGATGCGGTACGGCTGCTCATTTTCACGCCTCAGCATGCAGGCCTTCACAGAAAATCAAATTAGTGTCCGCCTATGATGCGAACTATGAGAATACCAAAAAGCTAGCAGATATTTACCACCTAACTGCGAGCAGAAATTATCAGGACATTTTGAAAAGTAATGATGTTGACGCTGTTCTTATAGCGCTTCCCCACTTTTTACACAGCGATTTAACCATAGAAGCTGCAGAGGCTGGAAAGCATATCCTATGCGAAAAACCCATGGCGCCAACCCTTGAGGAATGTGACACAATGATCAAGGCAGCAAAAAAGGCGGGAGTCAAATTAATGATTGCTGAGAACCACCGCTTTCTACCCGCCCATAAACTAATTAAAAAAGTACTTAATGAGGGATTAATAGGAATCCCTCTTCTGGTAAGAGGATACGAGGGGGTGGATGAGACCCCCGATCTTTCTATACCCGAGCACTGGAAAGGTTCACCAGAAAAAGCAGGTGGCGGCGTATTAATGGATGCAGGGGTTCACAAATTTGCTATCCTCAATTGGATGCTAGGCGACGTATCATTAGCTTACTGTTGGCTTGCAAAGCAAATGATAAAACTTGAAAATAAAGCTGATGACAACGCCATGATGTTCATGAAGTTTGAAAGCGGGTGCATCGGCGAAATTGTGGTAAGTGACACGGTATTCAGCACTCCCAATAATAGGCTGGAGTTTTATGGAACAGAAGGAACAATTCTGGAAGATCACTCTTGGAAAAAACCAGTTCAGATTTTCTCAACAGTAAAGGAAGCCGGTGAAAAAAGATATCAATGGTATAGTCCGGATGTAGAGCATGAACCATTCCCTATGTACTACATTATCAGTTTTAGGCACGAAGATGAGCATTTTGCAGAATGTGTACTTGAGGACAAACAACCTGTTTTTACTCCAGAAGAAGCAAAGAAAGCGGTGGCGATGGTACTTCTAGGTTACTTATCTGCTAAAACAGGAAAAACCGCTACACTAGAAGATTTAGAAAAAGTAGCATCAACCAAAGGAACCCGTAGTATAATTGAGGGGTTAGAGAAAATTAGCATATAACTTATTAACAATTTAAATTTTCGATCCCCATCTAATAATAAATATTAACATAACTTGGAGAGCTTTTAGACAGGCATTTCCCGATTTTATTTTAGGCTTCCAATCGTCTCAGAAGATCTCCAATTATTTGGATAAGTAAACTTATTAAAAATCCCAGATTTATCATGTATCCATCGGAGGTGCGGGTGATAAGTCCGCCTTCCTCAAGTCTGCGCGCCGCATTGGTAGCTGCCTGTTTTGAAATTCCCAGTTTATCTTTTATCTCACCCGCTGGAACTGGTTCCCCCTTAGTATGTTGAAGCAAAAGTTCTAGTATAGAGTACATGGTCTTGGCTCTTGGATCAGTTAAACGCTTTAACAGGGTCTTAAAATCTCCAGCAATTACTTCGCCTTCCTCCAGTGGTTCCTCATTTCTCATTCATACCTACCTCCAAACCGAACAAATTTTCTTCCCATAATTTAAGTATACGGTTATTTTTTCTTCATTTCGTCCTCGATGCTTTTTACTCTCTTTTCAAGGTCTAGGACAATATCCAGAATTGCTGCGAGTAAAAATCCCATATTGGGAGTATAACCCTCCTTTTCTCTAATTATCATTTTAGCGTCTTCCAATATTTTCCCACCGTGCGAAAGATTGGAAGGCGTCAACTCCAAATCTTCCTGAATTTTGGCAGAGGCCACCGGGCTTCCTTTTTGGCTCTCAAGAATATAATTCAATATAGAGATGCTCCTTCCCCGGAGACCCTTAATGATCTCCAATAACTTTTTTCGCTCTTCGGTTTCTCCCAGACTACTCATCTTCGCTTCACCTCCCTTAATTTTTCTACAATATCAGTCAAGGAGAAGAGAACCATCGCTAAAATAAACCCCTCATTAGCCTCATATTCCCCCCTATTTTTAGAAACTAGAAAACCAATTTTTTGTAACCTACTCAGAGCATTCCAGGCTGTCCCCTCAGTTATTCCTAGAACCTCTACCAGTTCCTTCGGAGTAACAGGCTTAGGGGAACACAGAATGTACTCAATTATCTGAATGGAAGACTCCCCCAGCCTCAACAGCTTACTAAACGCATCTTTGGGGCCAATTTGTTCCTCATCCTCAATCATCCTGAAATCACTTCTCTAAAGCTTTAATCAATTCCTGCACCTTAAACAAGAGAAGCGCAGTTATAAAGCCAAAATTAGGTTCATACTCTCCTCTTTCCACAGATCTAATAAAACCATCCGACTCTAAACGTCGCACAGTTTTCCAAACACTATTCTCTGTTAAACCCAAATTGTCAATAAGCTCCTTGGGAGTAACCGGCCTTGGACTAGTAAGAATATAAACCAGAACCCTATTTGCAGTATCCCTTAATCTTAAAAGCTTATCAAACTTATCAAAAAGTTCCTCAGTCCCATTAACAACCAAAACCGGTGCCCCCTTCCCAAACAAAACTATTCAAGCTCTCTCAACCTGCGCTCATGATCCAGTAACATTTCCAGAATATCCAAATTTGAAACATACCCAGTAGAATTACCCTCCATATCAACCTTTGAAACCAACCCCTTACTACCCAAACGCACAAGATACTTTCCCACATCATTAAGCGGCATGCCCAAAATTTCCGCAATCTCAACCGGTCTCAAGGGACGATGGGAAATTGACAGAAGAGACAAAACCTTAAGACTTCCTCCCCGTAACCTCAACACAGTATTACCTATTCGGCTACTCAAATCCCTATTCACCTCCTACCTTGTGAAATCCTCCAAACTCTTATCGGCATAACCCTTAATTTTAGAACCCAAAATAAAAGTCAAAAAGGCCTTACAAAAGGCGTGAACATTAACCTCATACATGCCGCGTTCAACCTTATTCAAAAGTCCCGCCTTATTCATATAATGGATTGCAATATTGGCGGCATTCAGGCTGATTTTGAGTTTCTCGGCTATCTCAGAAGCCGATAAAGGTCTTCCCTCATCTAACATAAGGTTGATAATGTCCAAACGTGTTTTAGATCTTCCCAAACCTAATAACTCATCCAGCATTGAGGGCGCCTCAATTAATTTTCGGTGTGGTTCTCCTAGATTTAAGCTGTTTTGGGAGATATCTGAACTGTCATTTATTCAATATTTATTTCTTTTAGAGTGGAAGTAAGGATTTTAATAGGAGTATTATGAATCTTGTATATATATTTTATGGTCTTTTTTTAAAAAAATCCTTTTAAAAGTATAATCAGCGATAAAGGTACACTATCATAATTTCAACAAATTATTTAAATACCTTGATAGGAATCGCTTTTATTATCCGTTTTACACGTATCAGACTATAATTTTTAGGCAAAAATTGATCATTTTTATAGGAAAAATCCACACTCTGAGTCCCAGGCTTCCTTCCACTTTATTAAACTCAAGAAAGTTTTTAATTAACAATAGAAGTCCTATCACAAAAATGGCTATTTATTTATATATTATGATAGGTATCCCTTCCATCTTTTTAAAATTTCTTTGTGTTTTCCACTAGATTTAAATAGAAGTTTGATTATAAAACTAGTCAAGCCAAATTAACATGAGGTAAAAACAATGACGGTTGAGGAAACCGGCCTTGAAACACCCGTGCTGAGAGCTATCATAAGCTCTGAAGTCGAAGAGTACGAGTATTTGCGATCCAAAGAACAAATCTTGAAGGGCGCCTCTCCCGTGGGATTTGTAACTAGTCCAACCAGCACTAAAAAGTGCGATTTTGCAGTCTTCGACTACGCCACGGAGTACGTTTACGAGGGCCAGCTCCTCACCGTCAGCCACAACAACACTAAAGCAATCGGACTAGTATCAAACCTATTCGCCGCCACCCGGGGAGCAACCACAGATGTTTTGAACTACTTTTCCAGCCTATACGGCGAAGTGCCTCGTCTGGATCAGAATATGAAGTATGGGGAACTCCGATTATATGGAATTCCCGCCAATCCAGGTGTGAGAAGATTGTCACATCCTCCTAAACCATGTTCCCCAATTTTTATCGCGAGCAGAGAAAATTATGAGGCACTTTTCCGTGACCCGGAGAGGGACGGAGAATACTATCCGGTGGGTAAAATTCGGGAAACCGATTACCCAGTTGACCTCGATGCCTCAGCCATATTACGCTTGGGAGTAGGTATATTCGCCCGTATCGGAATGGGTAAGAGTGTTACCACAGCGGCAAATATCTTGGGTATGTCTTCTCTAAAGCAGAAGGTCAATGTTCTGGTATGGGATCACACTGGGGAATACGCTACCAGCAATCTTGACCGGTTATGTAACAATTTCCAAGTTATGTCTAGTAGCGAGTTACCAGTAGTTCCCACCGAAGCCAGTGATATTGTAAAAACTCTCGGCTTAGATGTGCTTCCCTCTCAGGCTAAAAAAGCAGTCGAAGTAGCTGCCGACCTCTTTATAATGGATTTTACCTGCGGTGCTGCCGAGCTTAATCCCGAATGCTTCTTGTCATATGTTGATCAGTGGCTGGATGAGTTCTATAAAAAAGATGGGTCCATAAGTGCCTGGAGCTCTGCGATAAGGCGCAGAGTCAAAATGCTTGGTAAAAATGTTTTTACAGGAGCAAGCGTTGATCAGTATAACAAAATTTGGAAGAGAGTTGCTGGGAATATTCTGGTTATTGATGCTTCTTATGATTCCTTGGATGCAAGACAGGCCAAGATTGGTACTATAGCAGATTTGGTTTTGCGGAATAGGTATCCGATTCATTTGGTGATTGATGAAGCAAAAAACTATATCCCCGAGATGGGAGGGTCTTATGGGCAAATAACTGTGGGAAAGCCTTACCTCTGTTCTGGTAAAATTACCAGTTTCTCGGAGGAGGGGCGTAAATTTGGTGCCAATCTTACCATTATAAATCAGAGAATCTCTCGAATTTCGAAAACCGTCTTCTCCAACCTCAGCACCCTATTCTGCGGATGTTTAACTGCAGCAAACGACATGAGGGCTATTGAAGACTACACCGATTTTCCTGAAATTCAGAAAATTCTTCCTCGGTTAGGAGTGGGCGAGTTTCTAATTGCCGGTATGGCTACTCCTCTGAAAGATCCTCTCTGTGTATGTATAGAAAAGGGAGATATTCAGCTGGGTTATGGTGGAAAAAGCGTTTTCGACCTGCATAAGGATTTCGCGGAGCGGAATGGGGGTTGACCAACCTATTAAAATTCCTAGAGGCGGAGCGAAGCGGAAAATATAGAAGTGAATTATTCCATCAAACACTGGATATTCTCGAATCCGAGGTTCATCGATTTTATGACGTGTATCTCGAATTAATCGAAGCGGTTGAGGGTCTGAATGACCGTAAAGAGATTGACACCCTAAAACTGAGAATCAACCCCGCGGCAAAAGACGCAGTCACTCAAGCAGTTGACGGTTCCTCCAATAGAAGTCAAAGAGCAGGCCTGGACCTTATAGTTGTTTCAGCTGCGGGAATCACTTTTAAGTGCAATAATCCCGTAGCACACAATCCCTATATTATTGGAAAATGTATACCAGTGATGGGATTAGTGGATGAAGATGTGGAGCGGATTCAAGCAATATCCCGACAATACTTGGAGCGTCTAGTCACTCTCAAGGCACTTGATAGTAGCAGCTATGATCTGGTTTTACTAGACGGCCCCTTCCTTCCTCACTACGACCTCCTACCTTATGATCCTGCGGATTCGAAGATTTTCAGTAACCGTGCAAGAGAAGTGCAAAAGGAATATCGAACTGTTTTTGAAAAAATTTATGGGAATAATGGCACCGCAGACATGGTGGCTGAAAAACTTTTAGAAACTCTACACGCTTTTGTAATCAAATCTCCCCACTCTATGGATTTTATTTCAAATCACCGGGGCGTATCTTCATGGCTGAGTGGCGTATATGGTAGAATAAATGATGCTAATCTTTTAGACTCTGTCCTTCCCCCGAGTAACCGAGAGGGCTTCCACATAACTACTCCACAAACCAGCAAATTGTGGTCAATATTAGCCCAGAGGAAAATCTTTGGACCAAGATATTCAAAGTTTCTCTCTGAGCAAAGATTTTTCTACATAAAACCTCACCAAGATGCACTTCCCATCAGAGTGGAGGTACATAAGGGTCTAGCGGAGAACGAAAAACTGCTCGAATACTTGTGCTCAGCAATCTATTATCAGGCAAGCAATTTGAACAATGTGCCTTGGTCCTTGGAATTCGCCCATGCTTTCAGCCTTATTGAAACAGATTTACCCAACTTTCTGGCAGATGAACTACTAGCCAAAATCGTTAAAATCGCCAGAAAAAACAATATCTCTCCCAAAAAGTTTTACCGGTTATTTAAACCAAAACACGGATTAGAGGTGATCTGGAACACAAGGAAACCAAGGGGGGTCTAGAACTGGGCATCGAACAATCAGGGTCACTGGGCTTCATCAGAGCAAACCGAGACGCTATGGCATACACCACCCTCTTCCCTGTCCTCAGAATAGGAGAACCTCTCAGAAGAAAATTCATAGACAACTGTATAAAAAAATTCTACGAAAAAAAACCCATACTCCCCACCTATCAACTGAGAAAAATTATAGACGTTTTCTACTCTCGAGGAGAAGAATCAATCATCGCCCGAGCCACCCGCTTATTAAATATTCCTGCCGAAATATCCAAACTCCTAACCGAAATAATCGGAGTCACCCTCAACAGCAACGGAGCCTTAAAAGAGCTCCACAAAAAAATCGAAATAGAACTAACTCCTATCATAGTGAAAAACGGAAAGCTCACCGTACTAAAAAACAGCAGCTACCTCCTCCATGGAACCCATCAAGACTGGAGCGACCACCGAAAAATTTTCGACTTAATACTACACTCCCCCACCTTGATTAGCGTAGAAGAAATCATCAAAGTAGCCCAAAGCTTCACCGACCACCCTAGATTACTGTTAAAAGAGCTCCACGACAATAAAATAATCACCCTACTAGGAAATGGAAAAGAAACCTTAATCTGGAAAACAGGAACCCCACCCCCTAAAACTATAATATCCGCTCTCAGAGAAATACGCCAAAAAAAACTAGAAGTAACCACCCTCCAAATACTGCAACATCAAGACCTAGAAGAAATCAAAAACTCTCCCCTCTATGAACGCCTAGTAGAAACCCTAGAAATACTGAGCAAACACCAAATAATAAAAGAAGAGAAACAATACGTAATAGATCAATACTCTTCTATAAGCCTTGAAGCGGCCATAAACGAGGTAACACCTTTAATTCAACTATACAAGTTTATGTAACTCTTTCAGAAATCAATCTCCTTACCATAATAAATACACTGATAGATTTTCTCGATTTCTTCCCTCGTGAATGATCTAGGATTCAAGGTAGCGGAAGCATCCTCATAAATCATCCTAATTAAACGCCCAAAATTTTCTTTAAAATCTTTCTCCACAATACCTGATTCCTTCAAACTAAGGGGAATACCAATCTCCATCATAAGCTGTCGTGTCCTATCGGCCAACATCTTAGCCGCCTTTTTTTCGTTCTGCTCCTTAATTCCAATAAGCTCTGCCAGCTCAGCCAAAAATTTTGCCGAAGTTGAAATATTATACTCTATAACGTAAGGTAACGCTACGCCACAAACCAATCCGTGTGGTAATCCAAAAACTGCTCCAACCGAATGTGCTACTCCATGAGCAATACCTACAGAGGAGTTGCCAAAAGATAATCCTGCCATAGTTGCCGCATTAGCCATTTTTGTGCGGGCTTCCATATCGTCACTATTCATGCATGCTCTGGGAAGATACTCGAAAATAAGTTGGATAGACCTCATAGCTAATGCGTCAGAAAAATCGTTTTTCCAAGAATTTATGTAACTCTCCACAGCATGGGTTAAAGCATCCATACCTGTAACTGCAGTCAGCTTGGGAGGCATACTAACCGTAAGCTTAGGATCAACAATTGCTGCAAAAGGAACAATCTCCTTCGCCATCAGTATCATCTTCCGATGCTCCTTGGTATTAGTAACCACAGTAGCCCAAGTCACCTCCGAACCGGTACCACTAGTGGTTGCGACGGTGATAAGCCTAGCCTTCTGATTTACCATCACTGGAGTAAAAGCATTAATATCCTCCATCCGCTTATCTGGATTCTCCCACAACACCCAGGCTGTCTTAGCAGCATCCATACTTGACCCACCGCCCAACCCAAGGATCCAATCTGGCTCGTAACTCTTCAACTTATCCACAATTCTCATAACCGTAACATCTGAAGGGTCTGGTTCAACCTCATCAAAAACCTCACATTCTATACCGGCAATTTTTAACTTATCCTTAACCTTGTCAACAATCCCCAAATCAACTATAATCCTATCCGTAACGATTAAAGTCTTACTACCCCGAATCTGCTCCAAGTAATCCAAAGCATCCTCGCCGAAAACAACCTTCGGCCCAATAAAAAACCACACAACCATCACCCCAATCAAATCAAACAATAAAAACGATAATAAGACTTAAAGAAACTCGCTCTGAATAGCAGTAGTGGTGTTAACCATCTCCTGAGCCGCTTTAGTATATTTCATCACCTTAGCCATATCGCCCTTCAACTTCAGCCTCCCCATGATTAAACCTTGAACTGGATCTAGCTCCTTCTTAATCACCCTAACCCATACACTGTAAGGAGCCTCAATGACAAAATTTGTTTTCTTTTCTTCACCCGCTTTCAAAACATACGCATCCCTGCATTTCCCATGATAAAGGTCAATATATATCGCCGTCCGTTCCTTCAACTTATCATCAGCATCCAGAACGAAGAGAAAATCACCTTCCCAGTCCGAAGCCGAATCCTCATAAGCCCTATTCTCATTCAAGGCCTTCATATACGCCTTAGCCCAAGCATCACTTGGAAACCTAACCACAAAACAAACCTCCAAGTCATTCAAATTATTCCTTAAAACAGGAAAACTAACATCATATAATATAAATTTTATTAAAAAGACAATAACCAACAAGAATGAAAAGATTCCCACAGCGTATTCTCGAAAATGAATATAATATAGTATTTCGAAATATTTTTGTCATTTAAATGTGTATTTTTTATGGTGATGTTGTTGGGTAGGCGTGTTAAGTGGCTCACCAGGAGGGTTGACTTAGGCGAGATTGATGCTGAGATTGATAAGTGTAGAGCAAGGGGAGATGTAAGGTATCTGAATAAACTTACCGCAATTAGGATGCTTGCCCTGGGATATGAAAGGAAGCCTGTCCTCGACGCCGTAAGGATAAGTGAGAGGACACTGCTCAGGTGGGTTGAGCAGTGGAACCTGGGCGGTTTTAAGGGACTCAAGCCTGGAAAGGGAGCTGGCAGACCTCCTAAGCTTAGTGAGGAGGAGCTGAAGGAACTCGATGAGGACCTGGCCAAATCTCCGAGGGAGTCTGGTTACGACTACGACCTTTGGGCTACGAAGCTCGTACTCTTTCACGTAGAGAAGAAGTTCAGCGTGTCCTACCACAAAAACTCACTCTACAAGCTCCTCCGGACGATAGATTCGCAAAATCTGCCCTTTTTTTGAGGCTTTTTCCTTGTGTGCTTCAAACCTTGTTCCCAGCTTTTTTCAATCTGAGGCGGTTTAAACATAAAAAAATGAGGAAAAATACCGATAAAACAATAAATTATTAGGCTAATAAGGGAGAAAAACCGTAACAAAGATTCTGCGAATCTATCGCCGGAGAAGAGGCTATAACCTCCTAAAACCCTACATTAAGAACGCCGCGCAGAAGGAGGAAGAGGTTGAAAGCTATTCAAAAAAGGTCCTTCCCGCCCTTTTAAAAAAGGGGAGAAGCTGGAGAAGAGAGGGCTGAAAGTCGCAATACTGTTTGAAGACGAGTGGTTCGTTGAGCTACGCATAAGGTTAAGGAGGGCATGGGCGAGGGAGAAGAAACTCACAGCCCGCTGCTGGGTTAGCAAAAACGATAAGATCGCGGTCTTCGGCTCCGTAGACGTAGAAGGACTGGTGATTCTCCACACCGCCAAGACCGCCAACACGAATGAGTTCCAAGCCTGGGTAACTAAAGCAAGAGAGACCTACAATAACTACTACGTAATCTACATTATTCTGGACAACGTCTCCTACCACACCGTTGTCCGAAACTTACCCATCTAGGACACTTCCAGATGGTGTTCGGTT
>NZ_JBRAKS010000030.1:0-17974 GCF_052745115.1 Candidatus Jordarchaeum sp. | reverse complement strand
ACAATTATTCTTTTCGAACTATCCCAACAACCCACATACTTAAGGCGCCTTCTCCGCTTTGTCAATGAAATTTTTATAATATTCTATGGCTACAGGGTAATTGCCCATAATACTACTCATCATTGCCTGTTTGAACAAGTTCATTATCATGAATATGCAACCCTTTACAAATTTAACAACGCATTTTTCAGATAATTAGAAATACTTGGAGAGTGGAATGGAAGTTTTTAATAGTTTAGATATAATATTTTTAGTCCCCCTATTTATCGCAAAAAAGTATATAAACTAAACAACTGTAGAACAATTTCTAGTTATACATGTTAAAAAAACAAAAGTTAACATAATAGAGTGTTATTTGGAACAATCGAAGAGAATAGTGAAAAAATTCTATTCTATTTATCTTTTTTTTCTTTTTGCTGTTCTTCCTCTTTCTCAAACATTCTAACTTCGGGAGTATTAAACCCAAACCATTCTTGAAACTCCCCATCAAAAAGCTTGCTCATAGCAATCTGTATCTCTTTGCAGAGTCCGGGTGATGAAAATTTACAAGGGTTTCCGTCATGATGAGTACTTAGAGGACAATTAAAGCAGCTAACTGGTACACCTTTGACTTCTCTTTCCTTTTCCTTGGCTATATCAAGTAACTCGTTTGGGAAAACAGTTAGTGATGCTATATCTGTTTCACCGTGTTTTTCCCGTTTTTTTATTTCTTCCTTCATTTTTGGAACAGCCTTACGTGTCTCTCGGAGGAATTTTCGGGTCTGTTCCTCGTTTTTCTTCTCATCGGGCAATTTTTTCACCGCTCTCTGGGCAATAGAGGCAATAGATAAAACATTAAAATTATCTTTAAATTTATTTATTACATTTAAAGATAGTTGAGGTTAATCAAATTAACCCTAATAAAATATTCAAAAAAGAACTTGAAAAATCTTCTTATGAACAAAAATAGAAGAAATATAAAAAAGAGATTACTCAGCAGCGAAAGTGAACTTGTTATTCTTACGAGCCCAATCCACAGTTTCCGGATCAACACGTTTCAATTCGCCTTCGGGAAACATACTTAACAAGTCCCAGGCGAGGTCAAGGGTCTGCTCTATGCTGCGCTCCTCATACTCGCCCTGGTTTATAAACTCCCTTTCAAAACGGTCGGCAAACTCCAAAAACTTCCTGTCACGAGGCAACAAAGCCTCCTCACCCACCACAGCCACCAGAGAACGCAAATCACATCCCTCACTATAGCCGTAGTACAACTGATCACTAACCTCACGATGGTCGAAACGAGTGTGCTCCTTACCAATACCCTCCTTCATCAACCGGCTAAGAGACGGACGAGGATCAATAGGAGGATAGACTCCCTTCCTATGCAGTGCTTGGTCAACAATAAGCTGCCCCTCAGTAATATAGCCAGTCAAATCTGGAATGGGATGTGTAATGTCGTAGTTGGGCATGGATAGTACGGGCATTTGTGTGATGGTCCCTTTTCTTCCATGTATTCTTCCTGCTCTTTCGTATATTGTTGCTAGATCGGTGTATAGGTATCCGGGATATCCTCTTCTTCCGGGTACTTCTTCTCGGGCTGCTGATATTTCTCGGAGTGATTCTGCATAGTTTGTCATATCTGTGAGTATTACTAATAGATGTAGATCTAGTTCGTATGCGAGGTATTCTGCGGCTGTTAGTGCGCATCGGGGGGTGATTATGCGTTCGATTGCTGGGTCGTCTGCTAGATTTAGAAACATTACGACATTTTCTAAAGCGCCTGTCTTTTCGAAGTCTTGTCTGAAGTATCGTGCTTCTTCTTCGGTTATGCCCATGGCGGTGAATATTACTGCGAATTCCTCTTCTTCTCCGAGGACTTTTGCTTGTCTTGCTATTTGTGCTGCTATTCTGTTGTGAGGTAGGCCTGCTCCGGAGAATAGTGGCAGTTTTTGTCCTCTTACTAGTGAGTTCATACCATCTATCACGCTGATTCCTGTTTGGATGAATTCTCTAGGGTATGTTCGAGCATAAGGATTAATTGGAGCACCATTTATGTCGAGTTCTGTTTCTGGTATTACCGGAGGACCTCCATCTATTGGTTGTGCTGATCCGCTGAATATTCTTCCTAGGATATCTGTTGACAACGGTATTTTAAGCGGTTCTCCAGTGAATCTAACTGTAGTTTGATCCGCGTCCAATCCCCGAGTTCCTTCAAAGACTTGTATTATTGCTTTTCCCAGACCTACTTCTAGTACTGTTCCTCTTCGTCTCTCTCCGCTGGGAGTTTCTATGTTAACTACTTCGTTGTATGAAACACCTTCTACTCCTTCAACTATTATCAGAGGTCCTGCTACCTCTCGAACTGTTCTGTATCTCCTTTGAGTATACATTTTCAACCATCCATTTCTTTAATTTTTGATTTTTTATGAGCTTTGAGCATTAAATAACTTTTATGAGCCTAAGATTTTTAGTTATTTAAGCGGGGTACTAGAGGTAGTATTTTGTTTGGGTATTAGTTGCTCTGGGTTTTAAAGTTTTGTGTTTATATTCTTAATGATAGTTTATTTTTTGTCTATTTATTTTCTAAACTTCTTGTTTTAGAAACTTTTATGAGGCGTCCCTGAATTTAGACCGTAATTATTTAGAGTTTATTGGTTTCGAATAATTTCCGAGGATATCTAAAAGACTAAAGATCCGAGAATTAGACCATTGTTTTAGTTCTCTAAAATCATGATAATATTGAATCATAATGGTAAAGTGAATTGGTTTTTTAAAGAAAAATATATTTTGTTTTTAGTAAAAGAGAAATACGGATAAAATATTTTAGCAAGGTTTAATTTTAAAAATTGGTTAACAGTTAATTTTAATACTTTAAATTTGAGTTAAAGAGATTGTCTTAGTGCAGCTTGAGCTATGGGGCGTGCAGCTTCAGCTATTTTATCTATAGCATCAAGAATTATTTGTAGGGTTATTACTCCTGGCATATTGGTTTCCTTATCTATTTGGATTTCTGTTTCCCTTTTCAGTTCTTTTATTTGATATATAGCGTTTAGAGTATCGATGGCATCTTGTACCTTATGAAATAGGAAAGCCCCTGTTGCTTGTTGTATTAATTGCAAGGTTTGTTTGATTATTTCTATAGTTGCTTGGTGATGTTTATTTTTTGGAGGATGTGGTTGTTTGAGTATTGCTCGACTCATAGTTTCTATATTTTCGGCTATATCGTTTGTGGTTGTGACATAGGTTGTGTAGTCTAACGTGTCTTGAGCTGTGAGTTCCATTTGTGTGAGGAGAGCGGGATATTGGAGCGCTTTTCTAAGTTGACGTAGGATTCTCATATGATACTTGTATATGTTGTCGCGGCTTTGGATGATGGCTTCTGCCAAAGCTGTGTCGTTTTCCTGAAGAGCTTGAATAATATTTTCCAAAAGTTCTAGGGTGGTTCTAGTAATTATGCGTATGAGTAGAGTGAGGTTTGTTTGTTGTATACTCATAACATCTTGGAGACTTATTTGATTAGGAGTTTTGCTTGTTATTTCGAAGCCCAGAAGATTTTGGGTGATTTGTGTAATTTCTTGATATCTTTTTTGGGTGAAAGCTTGTTTTGAAGTGATGTTAATTAAATCATGCCCACTAAGATATTTGGTTTGTATTATTTGATCTAAAAATTCTTTTGTTGGATATTTCTGGCTGTCAACTGTAGCAGTTAGAACACTTTGTTCAAGCTCCACAGCGGGAGGAAGTATGAGAAGTGAGCCATCAGAGTGTTCCATGATACTAACTTCTTGATCACTACTTAACTTGTTTCTTTTAGCCCATTCTCGAGGGAGACTGATTATGAGCGTATTACTTGATCCCCATTTTACTAGTTTTCGAGTCTGTTTTTTTAACAAGAGAATAACCCCAGGGTAAAAAGAATTTACTATTACATTATATGAATTTATATAGGGTAAGTAAATGTTTTTGTATAATTTTATGTAATTTGTTTCTTTTTAGGGTTTCTAAAATTTTTTACAAATAAAATTAGAATTTTTATGTTTATACAATAAAAAACACTTTTTTATGTATAAAATATGTAATCTAAACAACAAGTTACAGTTATGTGGTTTGTTTTTGGAAGACTTTCAAGTGAGAACAAAGAAAATTCGAATTTTGGGAAATTTGGGAGCGAAGGTATCTCCCAAGGGAGGAGGACTAAATGAGAGGAAAAAAGGACAACCTTCGCTCCCGTTGAATATGTTGGAGGAAACCTTTTGAATTTTATGGATAATGCAACAAACTTTATAATTATTTATACTTATAATCACAAAATTCCATCAATTAATATTAAATATTGCATTGGAAAAACAAGTAAATCATATTTATAGTTGCTTTTGAATTGTGTCAGCTGTTTGAAGTTATTTTGATAGATAAAAAATATAAATTTTTAAATCGGTTTTACGGGATGTGATTTTTTCTTTCTGGATCTTTTGGTGCAAAGCATTAATGAACATTTCAAGGCTTTTAGTATTCGAAACTAGATAACTTATCTCGTTTTTTAGCCAAACGAATTCACATAAATGAGGCGCAGCCTTATTATATGCATCCCATATCTTGTAGATTGACTTTTCATCCAATTTATTACCTCTCTTCTTCTTATAATGCGGTAGAAGTCCTTGAATGCGTATTAATATCAGTTTAAAAGAGAGTGGGGTGTCTTTTTTAGGAATCCTTTACTATTGGGGGTTACTTCTCTTCCGTTTCAATTATCGAATAAGCGATGATAAAAATTAGAGTAAGTATTCCCAGTATAGGTAACAAAGTTTGAATGAATGTGATATCGAATGACATAATTTACACCAAGTTCAATTTTTTATTTCCATATTTTTCTTTTTTTTAGAAATTCTAACTTCTATGGTCTTTAACTTCTGCATAAGCTTTTCGTATTTATCGTCTGATAGGTTGTAACTGTTATATAGATCTAATGCTTCGGCGAGCCTTTTTGCCAAAATGTGATAGCATAGTTTATTTTTTTTCCGTATTACTACATTTAAATAGAAATCATCGCATGAACAATAAAAATCGGAAATTACAAGATAATCTCTGTTTTTACCAGAAACAATCCATATCTGTTTGTTGCTAGGTTTAAAAACATATTTTGCTACCCGCTTCTCTGTAATTGCTCTTAGAGATTTCCATAGTCGTTCACCAAAAGTGGATGCTAGACTTTCTAGATTCTCTCCAGTTATGCATTTTTTGTCGTAAATCTGTTCAATTGTTTCCATATTTTACACCTAGCAACTATTTCTAACAAATCTTTAACAAATAATAAAAAGTTACCTGTTTTCTCATTAGTCTCTAGACTTTCCTAATACACTTTGTAAAATTATTTTTAAGCTCAGAATAATCTTTTTTGAGAAAGATTTTTCACTTTGAGAATTTTATGTATTAGCTGTAAGTATGTATATAAAAAGTTAAAGGTTATAAACGATTTTTTAGCATGAAGAGGCGTTCAAGATTGGTTAAGACATTTTTTCCTATTGTTGATGAACCCGCTCTTCTTGTTGCTTTCCCTGACAAAAGAATTTTATGCATTACAGATTTGCATCTAGGTTACGAATTCCTTTTAGCGCAGAAAGGAGTTTCAATTCCGCCACAGGCAGTTGAAATGAAGATTAAAATTTTAAACCTCATTGAACAAACTAATGCTGACCAACTTGTTCTCATTGGAGACATCAAACATAACATATTCAGAATTCCACTTTCAGAATGGCGGGGTGTTGCAAAACTCCTAGAAGCTGTTTCTAAAAAAATTGATGTTCAAATAACTTTGGGAAATCATGATGTTAATCTTGATTTGCTATTATCAAGGGATATCCATCTTTATTCTTCGAAAGGATTTCTAATTGAGGAAAGCAATATTAGATTAGGATTTATTCATGGACATGCTTGGCCTGGACCAGATTTACTTCAAGCAGACTACATTTTTATGGGGCATAATCACCCAGTAATAGAGATGAGGGATGAACTTGGAGGTAAGTGGTTTGAACCCGCATGGTTAGAACTCCATTGGAATAGAGAAAAAATAGCGTCCTCATTTGCTAAATACATTAGCTTACGAGAAATAAGTAATCCAATAGATGATTTGAAAAACATGTCTATTCAAATTGGGAATCCAAAAATCATTGTAATGCCGGCTTTTAATCCTCTTTTAGGAGGGGTTGCAATTAACCGACCCGAGATGAACTTTCTTGGACCTCTATTGTCATCAGGTGTGGTGGAAAAAAACACTGCAAAAGTTAAAATGTTAGATGGAACGTATCTTGGAAGTTTGGAAAATTGTAGCAGGCTGGTTAGACAAGAGCAATGAGTTTTTAAATATCATAAAGAGAGTACATCAGAGATTCTAGATTGAAGATACATATAATCTGTTTTTATGTTCTTTAATATCAAAAAGTATTAATTCTACCAGGTTTTTGTTCCCTTGATTTCCAGAGGTATGATTTTTGTCGAGTGTATTAGATTTACTTTCCAGCGAAGTTAAGAATGTTATCAAAAATAGGGGTTACTTAAAGGCTACTCCGCCTCAGATCCAAGCAATACCTAGAATTCTTAAAGGAGAAAATGTTTTGTTAATTGCTCCAACAGGAAGTGGAAAAACAGAGGCAGTATTTTTCCCTATTTTCCATAAGTTATTAGAGTTACAGTCGAAGGAGAGAGGTATTTTTGGAGTATACATTACACCTCTTCGAGCATTGAACCGTGATATTCTGAAACGAATGGAGGATATTGCACAAGAGCTGGATATTAGAATATCCGTTAGACATGGGGACACAACGAGTCATGAGCGAAGAAAGCAGATTCTAGATCCTCCTTCACTTCTTATAACAACTCCCGAAACTCTCCAAGCGATATTACCCGCTAAAAAGATGGGGGCGCATCTAAAAAGTTTACGTTTTGTGGTGGTGGATGAGATCCATGAACTTGTTACAGATAAGAGGGGAGCCCAACTCTCATTAGCTCTGGAAAGGCTTTGTGAAATTACAAATCAGAAGTTTCAAAGAATAGGACTATCTGCTACAATTGGTAGCGTTCAAGAGGTTGCAAGATTTTTAGGAGGTATGGACAGAGAGATAAAAGTTATTTCAACAAACGGGATGGAAGATTTGCAAGTAAACGTTGAAGTGGTTCCTCCCACTTCTGAAGACGGTGTTTTATCTAAAAAGTTTAGAGTATCAGAGGAGGTTATAGCAAGACTAAGAAGAATTAAGGAATTAGTCGAAAAGTATGGTTCGGTTCTGATTTTTGTTAATACTCGACAGATGGCTGAAATTCTGGGTTCTAGACTTAATCTTCTTAATCCAAATTTCGATTTTGACGTGCATCATGGCTCGCTTTCTAGGGAAATGAGAATGAAAGCAGAGAAGGAATTCAAGGAGGAAGAGATTAAAGCCGTTATTTGTACATCTTCTCTTGAGCTGGGTATAGATGTGGGGTCCATCGACCATGTTATTCAATACTTATCGCCTAGACAGGTAACACGTTTGGTTCAAAGGGTTGGTAGAAGCGGGCATAGAATAGGTCAAACTTCACGAGGGACTATACTTTCAATGGACTTGGATGATATATGTGAATCAGCTGTTCTGGCAAGAGATGCGATGGATCATATTTTAGAGAGGGTATTTATGCATAATATGGCGCTTGATGTGCTTGCCCATCAAATCGCGGGAGTGCTTCTAGATAAGGGGGAAACCACAATCCAAGAATTGCAGAATATTTTTAGAAGATCATGGCTTTATCGGGACACTGATTCTGAAACTATTTATAAAGTGGCAACTTTAATGAAAGAACTATGGTTGATCAGATTGGAGGGGGATAAGCTTCGTAGAAGAATTAAAACATGGAAATACTATTATGAAAATCTCTCTATGATTCCGGATGTTAAACATTATGATGTGTTTGATTTAACAACCGGAAAAACCGTCGGAACCCTAGATGATGAATTCGTTTCCACCAAGGCGGAAAAAGGATTGAAATTCATTATTCATGGACAACCATGGAGAATTGTGAGCATTGAAGAGGATAGAATAAACGTGGAGAGGGTGGATAATATAATCGGTGCCGTGCCTTCATGGACCGGCGAGCTTATACCTGTTTCCTACGAGGCTGCACAAAAGGTTGGAAAACTTAGAAATAATATAGTCAATTGGCTTCGAAAACAGGATAAGACTAGCCCATTTGAAAGCTATCCGATGAGCGAAGAAGCTAAAAAAATCGTATTAGAAAAAATTAAGGAGCAGATGGAGATTGTGGGGGAAGTGCCATTTCATGATAAAATCTTAATAGAGAGTGTAGATGATTTCGTTATTATCCATGCGTGTTTTGGAAGTAATGTCAACGAAACTTTAGGCCGAATAATATCCGATCTTCTTACTGCACGTATAGGATCTTCCATTGGCATGAGGAGTACGCCCTATTTTATACTTTTTCAAATGCCAAAGAATACAGACCCAGAAATAGTTATCAGCGTGTTAGATGAATTAGAGCCCCAGCTTATTTATCATATATTGAAAATAACACTTAAAAGGTCTAATTTGTACCGGTGGCGACTCATACATGTTGCAAAGAGGTTTGGTGTAATTGAAAAGGACAGTGAGGGTTATCAGGTTAATCCCAGAAAAATGGCAGCCGTATTCAGTAATACACCAATAGAAGATGAAACTATAAGAGAATTACTCACAGAAAAACTTGATATTGAAAATACGGAGCAAATTCTAAGAGCCATGAAAGAGAAAAAAATTCAATTAAGTTTTCTGAAAAGAGAAAAGCCTAGTCCGCTTACCGAAATGGCTATACAATGGGAAGCTAAGGAAATTGTTTCCCCTCAAGTTCCATTCTCCGAGCTAATAAACACAGTTAAGGAGCGTTTACTGAATAAAAGGGTTAAGCTTGTGTGTGCATGGGCATCGTGTGAAGGGTGGGAAGCTGTAAGAACTGTAGAAACCCTACCCGAACAACCACAATGCCCAAAATGTAAATCACGCTTATTAGCAGTAGTGTCTTCGGGGGATTCAGAATTTAGTAAAATATTGAAATTAAGAAAGAGGGGAATTAAACTCTCAAAAGAAGAAGAAAAAATACTGGAGAGAGGCATTAAAACCGCTAATCTAGTAATCAATTATGGTAAGCGGGCTATAATCTGCCTTGCAGGAAGAGGAGTTGGGCCTTTGACAACTAATCGTATTCTTTCTAGAGAGTTGAAAACGGAAAACGATTTTTACAAGGCAATTCTTGAAGCGGAGAAGGAATTTGTCAGGACTAGAGAGTTCTGGAACAAAACAGACGAATCTAAACCTAGAAGTTAGTAGGGTTATTTGAGCGAAAAATTATAAAAAATATGTTATAATATATTGAAAAAAATTATGTTAAAAGAGATTTAAGTATAGCCATTCGTACTAGTACACCATAGTAAGGTTGTTTGAAGTATTTTGCGTGCGGGGTTCCATCCACCTCCGGTGCAATTTCATCTATTCGGGGCAATGGATGCATTACTATGAGTGATGGTTTTGCGTTTTTCAAAACTTCAAGATTGATTTGGTAGCTCCCCTTGAGTTTCTCGTATTCGGTTGGATCGGGAAATCTCTCACGCTGTATTCGGGTAACGTATAGTACATCAATATCGGAAATAACTTTTTGTAAATCCTTAAATTCTTCGACCTTCACTCCCATATTTTTTAGGTCATGTGTAACCTCCCAGCGCATTCCCAAGCCTTCCGGAGAAATGAAAATTAAAGATGTGTCAAATAACGCTAGTGCATAACTCAAAGAATGTACTGTTCTACCATATTTAAGATCCCCCAATAGTGCAATTTTTAAACCATCTATTCTTTCCAGTTCCTTTTTTATTGTGTAAAGATCTAAAAGTGCTTGGGTTGGGTGCTCCTCAGCGCCCGAACCTGCGTTAATAACAGGGACATCACTATATTCAGCTGCTAGTCGAGCTGCGCCCTCCATGCGATGTCTCAGAACTATCACATCACAGTAATTTTCAACTACACGAATAGTGTCGCTCAAATTTTCTCCCTTTGCGACAGAACTCATCTCCGGGCTGTCGAAGCCAATAGTTTTCCCCCCTAGCTTATACATTGCAGTAGTAAAAGATAGGCGAGTTCTAGTACTGGGTTCCATAAATAGTGTAGCAAGAATTTTTCCACGCAAAATATCTGAACCAGAGTGAAATACTTGCTCCATATCATCAGCCAACTCAAGCAAGTTCTCAATCTGTTCTCGGGAAAAATCTCTAATGGAAATTACATCCCTTATCTTTAGCATACTATCTGGTTCACTTTGCACCTCTCTTGCCATTAATAACACCAGAAATTAAATGGTAAAATGATAAAATAACTTTAACTGATGGAAATTTAAAGGATAAATAAATCCAAGAACCATAGAGGTCTGATTTTTAAAAGTCTTTAGAATTTCTGTAGAAAAAAAATGTTCTCGTTTTGCTTAATTTCGTATACTCTTCCCTCTTGTTTTAAGTGTACTAGGTGTGCAAGCGCTTCGAAAGTCGCCGCTCTTCGCTCCCAATTCTGAAGCTTGTGCCAAGGACCTGTTGTCCAGGTTACGTGTTGTGCGACTTGAAAAGCGGTTTTTGGGGTTTCTAAGGCGTTTAAAACTTCTACTAGCCTTTCTTTGTGATGTTTTTCTATTTCTATGATTCTTCGTTTAAAATTTTTAAAGATGTATTCATGTGCGGGAAGTACCTTTTCTACACTTAGCGTACTAATTTTTTGGAGAGATTCCAAATAGTCCTTTAGAGGATTCCCGAATTCCTTCATTTGTAGACTGACATTAGGTGTTATGGTGGGCAATAAATGATCACCGGAAATAAAAATTTTTTTGTGAGGCTCGTAGAGACAAATGTGATCTATGGAATGCCCCGGCGTCCAAATGACATCCAATCGGAAATCGCCCAAATCCAAAGTTTCACGATCTTCTAAAAAAATATCAGGTATTGGAGGCTCGAAAAACTGCATTATGGACATACTATCTTTTAACCAATATTCTAAGTCGTCAACTGGAGTTCCATTTATTTTTAGCCACTCAATCATTTTTTTAAAATAATCTTTTAAACTTTGGAATTGGTTTAAAAAATTCTCAGTTTTTTGATGCATCATAATTTTTGATTTTGATTTCTTTCGTATTGTATTAGCCAAACCATAGTGATCTGGATGAATATGAGTTACTAAAATTAATGATATATCAGACAAATTAACTTTAATTTTAGAAAGTTGTTTCTCAAGAGCGTAAAGGCTTTCCTTCGTATTCCAACCAGAATCTACTAACAAATACCCGTCCTTTCCCTCTATAAGATAGGATAATAAGTAAATCAACTCAGAAAAGGGAATAGGTAGCTTAAGTTGGTAGATTCCTTTTGAAATCGCTACCGGTTTCTCTGATACTCCTTCTGACTTCATTTTGATTCTTATAAGGATAAGATTTAATTTATTTAAATTTTTTGAAGAAAAAATACCAAAAATGAATTAAAAGATAATTATACTTTACTTTTCTCCTGTTCTTCTAAATTTGTTAAAAAATGATTTTATATAATTTTTATTAACTATTAAAGTTAAAATCCAGAATTCCAAGTAACACCCCTGCCAGCAAGAATAAAACATTTTAATCCAATCTCGGATTATTAATAAGAAGTGATTTCTGTTGAGTGAGGAGAATATTAAAAAAATGGCGGATATGCTGAGGAGAGGTGCTTCTCTACTATCCCAAAGCTGTCCTCAATGTGGATCGCCCCTATTTAAAATTAAGGATGAAATATTTTGTCCTACTTGCGAGAAAAAAGTGGTGATTGTTAAAGAGGGTGAGACTATCCCACCCAATGTTGGGGGGTTTATGGTGTCGGATCTTTCAGGAGTTTTGTATGATAAGCTACGAGAAACTGTAGAATCTATAAAAAATGAAAGCGACCCTGGAAGATTACAAGAATTGCTCAGAGTTATTGTAGGAATATTAGATGCTCTGGAACGTTTTAGACGAATTTCTCAGTAAGAAGGATTATTCTCATCGTATTTTGAGGTTATGATTTTTCTAATTTTTTCTGCCTTTTTCTTACCTAAACCTTTAACTTCAGATAGTTCCTCTTCACCAATGGAAAAGATTATCTCTAAAGTCTTAAACGCGCTAAGCATCCTTTGTGCTAATGTTTGATTTATTCCCGGGAAACCTGTTAGAATCCGTTCTTGCACCTCCCTTAAGTCCCCCGGAGTTTTTTCAGCAACATAAATTCTCGTTTCTCTTTCTGTTTGTTCTCTTCGAGCAATTGTGTATATCATTCGTGCTGTTTCTTGGGAGTTCATTGCCCAGATTATTGGTAGTTTAAAATCAACTGCTATGCTTATTAGAGCCCCCCTGATAGCTTCAGGATGTATTGCACGTTTTCCATATAAATCCTGTCCTTCAATAATAAGTATTGGTCTTTCATATTTTGAAGTGATTTCTTTGACTTGCGGAAATAGTCTCTTATCAACTATTGATTGTAAGAAGTCTTCAACTGTTTTTCTTTCTATAGCAACGCTATCTGAAGCGAGATAATCTGCTACTTGTAGTTGCATTGGAACAATTTTAACATTCAATCTGGTAAGCCCTCGCACAACATCGGAGCCTATTTCTCTATTGTCCACGTAAACAACAATTTTTTCTTCTTCTTTTTCTTCCAGATACTTTTCTAACTTGATTTGTTGTTTGTCCTCTTTTACTGGCTCCATTTTTGTGCTTGCCATGGTTTTTATAGTGCTTTTCATTTCTCGCTCTTTTTTCTTTGCCGACCAGTAATAGGCTTCATCTCTAGTTCCCTTCGTTAGAAGTAGTGCTACACGACCGGGCCTTTTCCTTCCCGTTCTCCCCTTCCTCTGTATGTACCTTATTGCACTTGGTACCGCGTCATAAAAAACAACTAAATCACATTCACTAATGTCTAAACCCTCTTCAGCAACACTGGTGGCAACCAATATATTATAAATGCCTTGCTTGAATTTTTCAATTATTTCTGCCTGCTGTTTTTGAGATAAACCCTTATCCCCAATTTTATTTGCCTGACCAACGAATCTTTCTACGGGGTATCCTTCCTCTTGTAAAATTTCATTAATTTTACTTGCAGAATCTCTGTATTGCGTGAAAACTATTATTCTCGAATCAATTTTTTCTAAAAGTTGTTGTCTAATTATCTGAAGCATTTTTTCAATTTTAGGATGTCTCAATTGTTTCTCGATCAGATTCACTATTTTAATTCTAGCAGTAGTGATTTCGTTGTCCATAAGTAAATCCTTGAGACCTTTTGGAGAACCAGTTATTTTCGATCTTTCCTCTAATTTATAGAAAAAATTTTGAAGAGCTTCTAGGCCCTGGGTTTCTATAAGTTCAATTGCGTGGGTTAATCTGATTGAAGCGGCAACCTTTGCCATCGACTCAAATACTTCCGGCTGATTCTGCCTCTCTTTAGCTAACTGATTTTGAATTTGTATCAGACTTTTTCTCGAAATTTTTCTAATATCATAAGACTCGATAAAACCTTTTTCTTTTAGAGACTTTAAACGTAATACAAGAGCATTTTCCAAAATTTTTTTAATTTCTAAAATGCTTGGAGGAAGATTAACTAACACCCAGTCCATTTTAATTTCTTTTACGTAAGGAAGTACTTCAGGACTTTTCTCTGTTCGAATTTCTATATTTCTAATATTAAGATTTTTACAAATTTCTTCTATTTTTTTTCTCTGAGCCCCTGGTGATGCGGTCAACCCCAAAATTAAAGGTTTATTAGCACACTTTAAATACTGCTCCGCAACAAACACATACGAATAGTTGCCAACCGCCCTATGCACTTCATCTAATATTAACAGGGTGCAATTTTTCAGATCAACTCTACCCGTAATTATGTCATTTTCCATGATTTGTGGTGTTGCCAAAACAACTTTAGCCTTCCTCCAGCTTTTTACTCTTTCTTCAGGGGGGGCCTCCCCAGTGAAGACTATGATTTCTTCGTCTTTAACATTCAAAATGGATTTGAAAGTTTCAGCATGTTGCAGTACTAGAGGGCGAGTTGGCGCTAAAAAAATTACAAATGCCTCATTTAAAATCTGAAGACGAAAAGCAGTAACCATACCCGCAATTAGTGTCTTTCCTAGACCTGTGGGAAGGATGACAAGAGAATTTTGCTCGACACAATTTGCTGTAATAGTTTCCTGGTATAACCTTTGTTCGATGGTGTTCTCTTTAATATAAGGATGATTGATGAATTTTTTTTCCTCCATTTCGTATCAACATTCCCACAAGGATTATAAAACAGTATTATTTTGAGAAAAGATTCTCCGTATTTTTTCGTATTTTTAATTGTTTTTAACTTTTTAAACCTCTCTAGTTTGAGAATGGAATACTCCTAGGCAAATTCAATAACGGATTCCTATTTAGTAAAAATTAAACAAAGCTTTAAACAAGAAATTATTTTTAAATTGAATTTTATTCAATTAATTTAGCTTCATTTTTATATTACTTGGAATATTTCTATCTATTCTCTAAGTATTACTACATAATATTACCTTCTCTGTAGGAGGGAAAGTAAATAAGTTTAGACCAACTTAATATTTACATCACAATTACCCTATCCGTAGAAAATGGAGGTAGTCCGCTTGGTCCAAGATGACCTATCCCCAGGAGCAGAATCAGAACTATATGAACTCGTAATTCCTGGTCAGCTGGTTGGAAAAGTAGTTGTAGATTCCGCAGCCCGTATGGTTGGAATTATTAGGAGCATACGTATCAGCCTTCCCCCTCTTCGAGTTGAATTAGTGATCAAAGGATTAGAAGTGGAATTTCCAATCGATGTATCTAGCGTTAACGCCGTTGGCACCGTTGTTCAGTTGAAAAATGTGGCAAAGGAGGCAGAAACCGTTGAACTAAGAGATGTGCAGAGATTACGTAAAGAACTTATAGAAGAAATACGCCAAGCGATTTGCCATAGCCCGTGAGCATATATTTCTAACGTGTTTAGTGTGAGAAATAGAAATATTTTGAAAACTGTAATATGTTATAAGTTAATTAATCTATCTTCTAACTGTTAGCGTACAAAGCGGTACAAGGCGCCTCCAAACATTTTAAACAGTGAGTGCATCTGTCCGCTATAATTTTCAACTTCCCCTCTTTTAATGAAACGGCGTTACAAGAGCTGAACCATGCAATACAGGAACCGCATCCTACGCATCTCATCGCTCTTATAACGATTGAGGCCACGTATCCGCAAATTTTTTTTGCCATTTCTGGATGCTTTGTTCTTATTATAAAATTGCCATTCTGAAAAATATCACAGGTTGAATCTTTAAGATTTATATGAATAGAACCTATTTCTGGTAGATACTCTACTTTTCCTAAAATTTTTGAAAAATTGGCAACTTGTTCCATATCGAAAGCACTGTTGAATTCTACCTCCAATGATCTTTCTTCTGATTTGCTATTTGACTGCATTTCTTTGATTTTAAAGCGCAGTTTTTCTTTTGTAATGGGTCTAGTTTTCATTGTTTCACTTAATTCGAGTTCTTTTAAAAGTTTTAATTGTCCATCCGGTAAGTTTTTCCATCTCCAAAAACCGTAATCTATCCATTCTCTTGGAAAATTGAATTTTTTCCTCCATTTTTCAAGTTGTTTTCGTAGTTTCTCCCAGAGCGCAGGATATTCCTTTTTAAGCGTTTCAAACTCCACTAATTTGGATGCGGGGCATGGCCAGCAGCCTATTCTAATAAGTCCTTTTTCATATAGTGGGTTATAGGGAACTTTCTGCTGAAATATGTATAGCCATACGTGTAAAGCAGTCCAATCTTGTATTGGGGTTGCTGATATTTGTTTTGAAACCCATGGATTTACACTTACCTTTTTTTCTCTAGCTCTGGCTTCTGATTCGTATCTTCTTTGACCGATAAAAGTTACACAACCATTTGGAAAATTTTCTTCAATTAAAAGGCTAGTCGGTCCGAGTTTAACACTCTTGCAGCAGATTCTATAATCTCGCCCAGGGGGGCCAAATTTTTCACACAAGTTCCAAAAAGTATTTGGATCCACCTTCTTTTCTAAAAGTTTTTCAAAAAGTCCTAACTTCTTCAAAACTTTGTGTGTGTATTCACTAGTTTCCTTAAATTCTACCCCGGTGTCTACAAATAATATCCAGAAATTATTTCCTAGAGTCCTTTGTGCTAATAAAAGTGTTACAAGTGAGTCTTTGCCCCCTGAGAAAGCAACAGTCTTAGGTTTGTCGTATGATTTAGATACGCTTCGAATGAAATTTACTGCATCTTGCTCATATATTTGTAAAATACCTTTATTAGCTTCGATAGCTTTTTCCCAGTTTTGACCTCCTTTTAGTAAAAATAGCTCTCCTGGTGGTCCATAATCTCTTGGTTTAACCACCATACCTCTGCTTTTCATTAACATGCCCGCAGCGTTTTTTTTCGCAGTACCCGTAGCTATAACCTCGTTCTCAGGGGAGAGAACTATGACCTGTTCCCCTTCCTTAATGTCCTTACTACAATTAATTATCCCAGGACCTAAGATATTGGCCCCATGAATGATTGGTTTTACTGCACCACTATCTACTTTTACCCACTTACTACAACCTGCTTTCCAAAGCCTCCTAGCACCTATTAATTTGGGAAAAAATTGCCAACTTCTGGAGAAGGAGTCAAACCTAATGTTACCTATAACCTTTCCGTCAACTATTATCTCATCCATATGATCCGAATAAGAAACCTTGTTTAGCAAAATAATCTTATCATCAGGGATCAAACACTTTCCAATACCTTCCCCATACTGCTCATCGATTACCTTTCTAATCAATTGTAATTCTTTCTTAAAACTTGGGCGAATATCTCCAGGAGGAGATATTTGAACTTTCTCAGCTAAGCTCCCACAAATTTCGCATGGCGCCTCATCTAAAATTGGTAAATTGCAGGATGTGCACCAACCCAATTTGATTTTCCCAAGGTAAATTGTTTTTTTGGTCAAAAATTTAACCTTCTTAGCAAGTGATTGTATATTATTTTCTTATAGAAAGGGCCCACTTTTTTAAAATTTTTATAACCCATTTTTCGCACATTTGTGAATCTTATAGTGGAACTTGTAGCTTTTTCATGTTTAAAACCCTTATCCACCGGGGAATCTTAGTATCCCGTTTTAGAAGTTTTCACAAATACGCTTTCGGTGTTGGGAAGGACTCAACGTTGCAAAGAACTTCGCAGAATCTGCGAAAAATGGGTTATAAAGAATTGAATTTTGTAATCTTAATTTATGGTATTGTGAAAATTTGTCTTTTTAGGACTTTAATGCGTTTAAGGAAAAAAAGGAATTAGAAATGGTAAAGAATTATCCACTTTCTTTGAGAGCGTCTTCCACAATTTTAGCGTATTCTTCTGCGGATATAAGATTTCCTCTTTCATCGTTCAGTTTTGACGCCTTAATCACTATCATCCAACCTTTGCCGTAGGGGTCTTCGTTTACGAACTCTGGTGCGTCTTCTAATTCGCTATTGACCTCAACTATCTCACCGCTTACCGGCGCATATAATTCAGACACCGCTTTCACCGACTCGATGCTGCCAAATTCGCTCATGCTATCTACCTCTGTTCCCGATTCTGGAAGTTCTACGTATACTATGTCACGCAAGGATTTCTGAGCATAGTCAGTTATGCCTACTCGAACTTTTTCGCCTTCAATTTTCGCCCATTGATGTTCCTCTATATAAAGGAGGTCATCGGGTATGTTCACATCTCCTACTTTAACCATAATTTATTCCTCCTTCGATTCTTAACTCGATAGACTTCTGCTATTAAAGTTTTTGCTCATTTTAAATTGAATTTTAAATTTTTATGACCTATTTTTCACATCTTTTCAATTTTTTATAAATTAATTCTAAAGTTTTGCGGTATTTAAGTTATTAGGTCATTTTATTATCATACTCACC